>VYEH01000389.1:10260-10646 GCA_009843005.1 Pseudomonadota bacterium
ACACCGTACGGCGGATAGCACTACCGAAGTGCGAGCTGATCCAGCGGCAGTGCCGTCCGGCCGAGGACCTGCTCAAGGCCGAAACCGGTCTCCACCTGGCTCACCGACGGCAGGATCAACAGCTTGTCGCGCATGAAACGGTTATAGGCCTGCAGGTCCGCGGTAACCACGCGCAGCAGGTAGTCGTAGCCGCCCGACATGGCCCAGCACTCCATGACTTCGGGGTAACTGCGCACGCTGGATTCGAATGCCCGGACCTCCTCCTGCCGCTCGCGGGTGAGCTGCACTTCCACGAAAGCGTTGACCGGCAATCCGATGGCGCGTTGATCCAGCAGCGTGACGTAGCCGCCGATATAACCCGCTTGCTCGAGCAGGCGGACGCGCCG
>VYEH01000307.1:0-4187 GCA_009843005.1 Pseudomonadota bacterium
ATGATGCTCGGGTTGGCCAAGGGTTGGGCGCTTACGATCACGACGGCTGTGCTGCTGGGATACGTCACGCTGGGAGGCGCCCACTCCGATATCCTCACCGATGGCGCCCAAGGGCTGCTCATGGTAGTGCTGGCGATCGTCATTGTGGTGCTGTTCGTATTGGGCGTCGGCAGCGGCGGATTCACTCAGATGCTGGACAGTCTCGGTTCGCAGGACCCGCGGCTGATGCAGCCCCTTCATCCCGGCGCGGCCATTACAGCATCCGTCTGGTCGTTCATCAGCCTTGTAATTGCGCACATTCCACTGGGACTGCTTCCCCATATCGGCAACAAGCTGTGGGCCCTGAAGGATGAACGTGCGCGCACTCGTTTCCTGGTCATGGCGTTCACATTTGGTCTGATTCTCCCCGCCATTACGCTTGGCGGCGCTCTCGCCAGAAGCGCACTGGGGGATAGCCTGTTTGCCGGTGGTGACGGTGGCGCAAACACGGCACTGCCGGCGCTGTTTCTTGAAATCTTCCCGACGTGGTTGGCGGCACTGCTGGGTGTCGGGATTCTGGCGGCCGTAATGTCCACCGCCGACGGCCTGGTCATTTCGACCTCTCAGGTTTTCGCAAACGATATCTACCGGCGCAGCATTGTGCCGAGATGGGGTTCGCGACGGGAGGCTGCCGCGCTGGACCGTGATGTACTGTTGATCAGCCGGGTCGTTACGGTGTTGGTGCTGCTGGGTTCCGCGTGGCTGGCCTGGCTGGTGATGGACATGAACGTGGTGCTGCTGGTCTGGGTTGGAGTCGGCGGGTTTACGGCATCGCTTGCGGGTCCTCTCGTGCTGGGTTCGTTATGGAATGGCGTCACGCGGGCCGGAGCGTTGTCGGGATTCTGGACCGGCGCGGTCCTGTTCGTGCTGATCCACGGTGAGGTCCTTTCCGGCCGGTGGCCATCGGGCACGATTCTGGAACCGTTCGGGCACTGGTTTGATTTCTATGCCACAAGCCCTTATTCGGCGGCGACACTGGCCGGGATCACTGCGGTATTGGTGACGGCCCTGGTTTCGCTCGTAACTGAGCGGCTGTCCTCGGAGCATCTTGCTCAAGTCAACCTGGCAGAAAGCGGATCGGATTGATTCATTCGCAATTGTCATAGCGGATTTGCAACATTTTGTTAAATTGCTCGACAGTTGCAACCAACCTCACCTAATATCGGGATTGTCGCGTTTGTGCCCGCATTCGTCGATTGCCAATCTGGCGACGGGCAGTACGTAGTTGGGCGTTTCGATCAAGAAATGGGGAGGAACCAGCATATGCGTCAGTCACTACACTTGGTATTCGCTTCGCTGTCGGCAGCATTGATTGCTCCACCGGTGTACAGCCAGGTAACCACACTGGAAGAAATAGTGGTTACCGCGCGAAAGCGTGAGGAGAACCTGCAGGAGGTACCGGTTTCCATCTCCGTGATTTCCGATTCGCTGATCGACGAAGCCGGCATTATTGAGCCGCGGGACTTTTTCGAAATGACCCCCGGCGTCGACTTCGACACAAACGGCGACCGCAACAATGCCACGCCGGCCGTGCGGGGCATTCAGGCCAAGGCCACGGCAACGACACGCCAGAAGGTGATGTCGTTCATCGATGGCCTGCCGCTGGTGGGCGCCCAGGGCACGATGCAATTCACGGGGATAGAGCGGGTTGAAGTGTTCCGCGGACCCCAGAGCGCAGCATTCGGCCGCTCGACGTTCGCCGGCGCCATCAACTACGTTACACGAGACCCCGGTGACGTGTTTGAAGGCGATCTGCGGGTGAGCACTTCCGATTTGGGGCGCAACTACGTTCAACTCGAATTGGGCGGTCCCATCAACGACACGTTCGGGTATACGCTCGATGTAAACGTGGATGAGTACGACGGACCGGATGAGTGGGTGTCCACCGAAGGCTTCGACGTCGGCGGAACCAGCACCGAATACATCAGCGGCAAGCTCAGCTTCGCACCGAACGATAGCTTCGACGGTGAGGTTCGGGTCATGAGCATGCGTACTGACGATGACATGACCTTGCGTTACTACATCGATGGCGACGAGTGGGCCAGGTGCACCAACTTTGCAAGTCCGAACCGCATGGGCACGCGCTGGATCGATGGCACGTTCGACTGCGATCCGTCGCCCCCGTCCGGTGGAATTCCTACCAATATCGATACCGCGGCGCCGTTCAGGGGCACGCCCGATGAACTGCTGGCGTCGACGTACCGGATCGACCCAACCGTCGCGAACACGCGCGACCGCATTCAGGGCGAGTTCAACTTCCACCACGATGCCGGAGACCTGCAGTTTCTGACCTTCTTTTCCGAGGAGACCTACCTGCGGTGGGCGGACGGCGACCGAAGCGATGCGCCACTGGTCATCGCCAATGGCATGGTCATGGGAATGTCGGTCAACCACATGGCCGATCCCACCGATATCGAGGAAAAGATGATCGAGGTACGCTGGCTGTCTCCGGACGATGAGCGGCTGCGCTGGACGGTGGGCGCCTCCTACTACGACTACGACTTCCTGACCTTGGTATGGGCTCAGTACGGCGCCATCGTCGACGGGATCGTGGATCAGTTCCCGCCGGCGCAGCAGCCGCAACCGCTGGTCATTATCTCGGAGATGTCCGAAAACACGGCAGTATTCGGCAACATCTCGTACGACCTCACCGAGCGGACCACGGTCTCGCTGGAGGGCCGCTACCAGAGCGAGGACATGACCAATGTCAATCAGGTTACGGGCGAGGCGTTCACCAATACGACCACCTCGTTCGTGCCCCGCCTGGCGATCAATCACAGCATGGACAACGGTGTGAACCTGTACGGTCAGATTTCCAGGGGCATCAATCCTGCGGGCGTCATACCCGCGGCCCGCAGCCCGCGCGTCGAGCGCGCCCACGAGCAGGTATACGGTCTGGGCTGGATCGAGTGGGAGCTGGATAGCGTCCTGTTCTATGAGCAGGAGGAAATCATCAACCTCGAATTGGGTCTCAAGGCGGGCCTGGCGGACAATCGGGTGCAGCTCTCCGCTGCGATCTACGCCATGGACTGGGAGCACTACAACCAGGCCTATACGTTGAACTGGAATGTGGACACGCTGGCAAGAGACCGAGGCGAGATGAGCCCGGGGATTCTGTCCGGCCTCGGTCCGGGAGATTACCGCTTGCGGGCACAGTTGGATCTGGGTGCAGCAAACGTACAGGGGCTGGAATCCGAGATTGCCTGGTTCGTCGATGACAATTGGGAGCTTCGGGGCAGCTTTACGCTGCAGGGCACGGAGTACGAGACCTTCTGCGATCCCGACGCGGTGCAGCAGATCGGGTTGACGCCGACTCACACGGTGGCCAATGATCCCGGGGTGCTATTCAACTGCGTTGATGCGGTGGGCAACGAGTTCAATCGGCAACCGAATATTGCCTACAATGCGTCCGCAACCTATCGCGGCTCCGTCGGCAGCAGCGGTTGGGACTGGGTAGGCCGGCTGGATTGGCGCGTGGTCGGCGAACAGTGGCTGGACAACGCCAACCTGATGGCGCTGCCCGAAACCCAGACGCTTAACGCCAGCGTCAACTTCCGCAACGATAACTGGGATCTGCGCGTATGGTCCAGGAACCTGACGGACAACGATACACCCAGGATCGTGCAGTCGGGCACTGACTACAACCAGAGGCCCGCCAACCAGAACTTTCACGTTCTTCCAAGGGACCCAAGGGAATTGGGCGTGACACTGAGTTACAGCTTCTAGTCATTGACATAAGCTGTTAAGCTCTCCCGTCGCCCCCGCCACTACCGGTGGGGGCGACTTTTTGTGACTTGGCGGAGGTTGAGCTTTCTTCGGCAGCACTTAAAATAGGTTATCTAACTAATTGAAGTAAAAGCATAGTGAGCAACGAACCCGCAATTGAGATTGTTTCTTCGAGTTCGCAGGATGGTTCCAATGAGGCGCCGTCCATCGCTCGCGCGACCCGGCTGAAACTCTATCGCACCATGTACGAGTGCCGCGTTCTGGAGCAGCGCGCCTACGATCTCTTCATGCAGAACCTGGTCAAGGGGACCAGTCACCTCGCCCTGGGACAGGAAGCCGTCGCCGCAGGATTCGGAACGGCAATGCGGAAGGACGACTACACCTTCTGCACCTATCGCGGCCATAATCACACCTACGTACGC
>VYEH01000307.1:4197-6429 GCA_009843005.1 Pseudomonadota bacterium
GCGTCACCATGACGTCCATCCTGGGCGAACTCATGGGCAGGGAGTGCGGCCTGCTGCGTGGCAAGGGCGGTTCCATGCACCTGACCAGCGTGGAGCACGGCGCCATGGGTTCCTACGCGATCATCGGCGCGCACCTGCCCGTGGCGGCAGGCGCCGCCTGGACGGCGCAGTACAAGGGAACCGGGCAGGTGTCCGTGTGCTTCTTCGGCGATGGGACGACCAACATCGGCGCCTTTCACGAGGCATTGAATTTCGCCGTGATCTGGAATCTGCCCGTCGTTTTCGTCTGCGAGAACAATCTTTACATGGAGTACACGCCCATCGGCGAGGTTACGGCGGTGGAAAATCCCGCAGCGGACCGGGCTGTCGCCTATGGGCTGGAGTCCATCATCATCGACGGCAACGACGTCGATGTGGTCTACGATGCAGCGTGCGCCGCCCTGGACAAGGCGCGTCGCGGCGATGGCCCCACACTGATCGAAGCCCAGACTTACCGTCACGGCGGTCATTCCCGGGCGGACCCCGGCAAATACCGGCCGGACGAGGAGTTGCAGGCCTGGCTCGATCGGGATCCCATTCCGATGTACCGGCAGCGGTTGCTCGACCTGGGCATTCCCGAGGCCGATGTGGAAGCCATCGAGTCCGAGACCGACGCGGCCATCGATGAGGCGACGGAAGAGGCCCGTAACAGCCCGCCGCCGCCGGTGGACATCGCCCACATCGATGTCTGGGCCGATGGGAGTGCAACATGGCGCAATTGACCTATCGAGAGGCCGTTCGAGACGGCATTGCCCAGGAAATGCGCCGGGACGATGACGTCGTCTTCCTCGGCGAAGACGTTGCTGCCGCCGGTGGCGTGTTCAAGACGACGGTCGGGCTGCTCGAGGAATTCGGTCCGGATCGGGTCAGGGATACGCCCATATCGGAACAGGCCATCATCGGCGCGGCCATGGGCGCATCGATGACTGGCCTCAAGCCCATCGCGGAAATCATGTTTTCCGATTTCTTCGCGGTCTGCTGGGACCTCGTGGCCAACCAGATCGCCAAGACACGCTATATGACCGACGGGCAGTGCTCGTTCCCCCTGGTGCTGCGCAGCGCCAATGGCGGCGGCAGCCGGTTCGGCGCCCAGCACTCCCAGAGCGTGGAGAACTGGGCCATGGCGGTCCCGGGCCTGAAAGTAGTGGCCCCATCCACACCGGCTGACGTCAAGGGTCTGTTGGCCGCCTCGGTACGCGACCCCGATCCGGTGATGTTCTTCGAGCAGAAATCGCTCTATGCCTTGAAGGGAGATGTGCCGGACGGCGAGCACGTGGAGCCGCTGGGTGTGGCAAAGGTCGTGCGCGCTGGCGACGATGTCACCATCGCCGCGCTGGCCGCCATGGTGCCCCGCTCGCTGAAGGCTGCGGACACGCTCGCAGACGAGCACGGCGTTTCGGCCGAGGTGATCGACGTACGCAGCCTGGTGCCGCTGGACACGAAGACGCTGTTTGAGTCGGTATCCCGTACGGGGCGGCTGGTCACGGTGGAAGAAAATCCGCGGCTCTGCGGTTGGGGCGCGGAACTCTCGTCGATCGTCGCCGAAGAACTGTTCTGGGACCTGGAAGGACCGATAGTGCGGGTCACCACGCCGCACATTCCCCTGCCGTCGGCGGATGCGCTGGAGGATGCAGTCTTGCCCAGCGCCGAGAGAATCGTCGAAAACGTGATTCGTCTGGTGGACTGACGTCAACGAACTCGAGACTGGAACCATGAATGTCCTGATGCCCCAACTCGGAGAGACCGTCGCCGAAGGCACGGTGGCCGCATGGCACAAGAAACAGGGTGACACGGTCGAAAAGAACGAGGTCCTCCTGGACGTGGAGACCGACAAGGCGGCGACGGAAGTGCCCGCGCCTGTGACCGGGGTGATCGCTTCGGTCCTCGTACCCGAGGGCAAGACGGTTGACGTAGGCACGGTCCTGGCCGTCATCGAAACGGAAGAGGCAGAGACAGAAGCGTCGTCCGGGACCCGCGGCAGCCGAGCCTCCTCGTCCGGGCGCTCCGCAGGTCTATCCGCCAAGGCAAAAAAGACGGCGAAGGCGAAAGGGCGGGGCGGCAAGGGCGGACGACTCCGCCTGTCCCCCGTGGTGCGCCGGTTGCTGGCGGAGCACGGGATCGATGCACAGGAGATCGCCGGTACCGGGAGGGATGGCCGGATTACTCGCAAGGACGTCCTGGGCTTCGTGGAAC
>VYEH01000307.1:6439-10573 GCA_009843005.1 Pseudomonadota bacterium
TCGTGGAACAGCGTGCCGCGGTCGAGTCAATGCCTGCCGCGACGGAACCCGATACCAGACTCGCACCGGTTGCACCGGCTCGGGCGCCCACCGGGGCTCCCGGCGCATCCACCCGCGTTCCCTTCGACCGCATCCGTCGGGCCACCGCCGAGCACATGGTGCGCTCCAAGGCCACCAGCGCCCACGTCATGCAGGCGGTGGAAGTGGACTTTTCCGGCGTCGACCGGATCAGGTTGCCGAAACGAAAGGACTGGCGGTCCAAACAGGGCTATTCGCTGACCTATCTGCCGTTCATTGCCCGCGCCACGTGTCTTGCGCTACGCGACTATCCGAATATCAACTCGAGCGTCGACGGGGATGCGCTGGTGCTTCATCCGGCAGTCCACCTTTGCATCGCGGTTAACCTGAATTTCGAAGGCCTGGTGGCGCCGGTGATCCGCAACGCCGATTCGCTGACGGTCGCGGGCCTGGCTCACGCCATCCACGACATCGGCGACCGGGCGCGAAAAGGCAAACTCGACCCGGACGAATACTCCGGTGGAACCTATACCCTGTCCAACAACGGTTCCTACGGTACATTGATGACCGGGGCCATCATCAACCAGCCCCAGGTGGCCATACTTTCCGTGGACGCCATCGGCAAGCGGCCGGTGGTGGTGGAATCGCCCACGGGCGATGCCATCGCTATTCGGCCCGTCGGCATACTCGCCCAGTCGTTCGACCATCGCGCGATCGACGGCGCCTATTCGGCGGCATTCCTGCATAAGGTCAGGGCGCTGTTGGAGCGGAAGGACTGGTCCGACGAGATGTAGGAGCCTGGTGTGCGGTTCCGGCTCACCCGGCGCGGAATCGTTCCAGGAAATCCGCCTCGCTCCTGCAGTCGAGCGCCGCTTGCATCAGCCGCTCGACCGGCGCGCCTTCGATCTCTACCGGCCATTCGTTCCGCAAGGTCCACGATATGGAAATACCCCGTGCCTCGAAAACCTGTTGCAGCGCTCCGCGCAGCGTCTCGGCGCGCCCCTCCGCGCGTCCCTCCGCGCGTCCCTCCAGGCGGCTCTCTCGGCGCTCGGCATCCAGAAACGGGTCATCGTCCGGCCCGGTTCCCTGCGTGGCGCCCATTCGCCGGCCGACCCGGCGCAATACCGCCACGGTGTCCGCCGAGAGTGATGGTTCGTTAATCGCCCGATGAATTTCCTGTGCCGTCCAGCCCGGGAACGCGCGGCTCACCGGCGCCTCGACAAACCGCCCCTGCCGCATCGCATGGATCGTCAAACCGGGCCGGAGCGACTTCGGACGGCTCCGCGCGGGCTTGTCCGGCACTTCCACCCACACTTCCGGAAAACCCCAAGACTCGTAAAGATAAAGCTTGCCGCGGCGCACGTCGGTGGTGTTGTCCACTTCCAGCACGACATCCGGCAGCCTGTCTTCGCCGACCCTGATCTGATCTCCATGCGCCGGCACATGGGCTGCCGGATTCAGGTAAACGGTCTGGTCCGCCTGCATGATGCGCCGCCACTCGCCATTGCCCGCAAGCTGCAGAAGGCACGCGGCGCCGAACATTTCGATGGGCGACCCTCTTGCGGCGGCGATCAGCGTGGCCAGCTTCCCAAGGCGCTGCGCCGGGAATTCGTGGGCGAGACTGGGGGCCGGCGGCTCGCACACCATGGCCAACTCGGTCCGGGCGTCCCAATACTCGAGGCGGCCTTCATATCGCTCCAGATCGGCGCGTGACATGCGCACCTGGCGGCAACCCGGGAATTCGAGGCGCCTTGGCCCGCGGCCCGGTTCGCCGGAATCCGAAAGCGCCGTGGAGATAGATGCAACCATGCCGCGCAGTCTAACGTGCGGTTCCTTTGCGCGGCAATCGCCGTATCTGGACGGTTCGCCTCGATTCTCGTATCGAGCTAGTTGGCGCTGACCGAGTGCCGCGCCTGCATCGCCTGTGACGCCGGTTGCGGCGCTTTCGCACGCCTGAACGACCTCCTCACGGCTGTGATCACGCGCTGGAACCCTATCCAGGTGCCGGTGACGGCGCCGACGGTTACACCCAGCATCAGCGACCACATCATCACATCCCAGATGGGCCGGCTTCGTACGAAGGCGGAGAAATCGCCTCTGTGGAGGGCGTGAAAGACCCAACGCAGCCACTGCCGCTCGCGGTCGACCGCGTAGGAAAGTTCACCGGTCGTGCTGTCGAGATAGAACCGTTCTCCGTCCTCGTACCGAATCCGGAACACCGGGAAGCGTCTCTTGTCATGGTGGCTGAAATAATAGGCATCGCCTTCGGTCAACCAGCCTGCTTCCGCGACGGGCACATCCGGCCGCATGCTGTTCGCCGCATGCGTGAAAAAGTCTTCCGATAGCGCCTCCGGTTCCAGTGTCTCCGGGCTTAGCCGTACCCGCTCCGCCTGCTTGTTCGAAGCAATTGCATACAGCTGCCCCCCGACTACCGATACGTCCAGGCGCACGGCGGAGGAGGGGGCTTCTGCCGCCGGCAGCGCGCTGACGAACGCACTGGCTTGCTCGAAGTTGACGAGTCCGGCTCTGAGCCGCTGGTTTTCGACAAAGAAGCTGCGGCCTTCCAGAGCTCCAAACGCGTTGACGGAGAACAGTCCGCTGATCAGCCATGTCAGGGTGAAGAGACCGAAGACGAGACCGGCGTAGTGGTGCCAAAGCGCCCACCCGTGGTACGGCGAGCGATGACCGTTACGCCGCGTCTTGAACTGCCGCAATCCAATGTAGATGCCGATGACCGTCAGGAACAGGCTGACGATGGTCAGCCATATGACCACCTGCAGCCACACACCCGTATGCTGGCGCAGCGCTGTCGGGTACAGCCAGTGGATTACCGCCCCCATCCAGTTCAGGAAGCGCTGCCGAAAGGTCGTCATCTGGACAACCTCGCCGGTGGTGCTGGACACATAGAATTCCGTGCCGGCAGAATCGCCCATCGCGAAATGGTAGAGGGGGCGGTGGGGTTCGTAGGAGGCGTAGACCGTCCACTGGTCGCGCAGAATCAGGTCCCGCAGTCTGGGGGTTCCCTGCAAACCGTATTCCGCGGCTGCGGTGGTTGCGATGGAGCGCGCGTCGGTCTCGTGGAATTCAGGGAGGTATTCGCCGCTTCGCAGATCGATCACATACTGGAATCGGCCGTCCATCAGCCGCAGCGTGGGACTGCCGGCCATCATTTCCAGTCGAAAACGATCGACCTCGATGTTGCTGAAGTCGGTGGGCAGTCGGCAACAGCCTGTCAGATTCAGCGGTTCCAGGCCGGCAAGGCGTTCTGTGTCGCCCAACTCCGGATACTGTTCGTACATCATTACGAACCCGGACAGACACCAGAGGGAAATCACTACCCCAAGGGCGATCCCAAGATACCTGTGAATCAGGAACAGCAATCTGACCATATGACACCAGCCTCGACGCGATATTAGCAGGCTGATCCTGTGATGGTCCCGGTCTGTACGATCAAGCCGCAATCGGACTAGAACCGGTACCCATAGGCGACGTGCAGGGTCTGGGGCGTACCCAGGTTCGCATAGGGATACGAACTGCCGTCTACGTCCAGGTTGCTCCGGCCCAGCGAAGAAGCATATTTCTCGTCGAGGGCGTTTTCCAGCCGGACGCCGATGCGTTGCCGGTCGCCGTCTCCGAACCGGTAGGCGCCGCCGAGATCCAGAACCGTGTACCCGCCATGCTCAACGCGGCCGATGCCCCCGGAAACCGAGTCATAAAGTTCGCCTACGTTTACGAGGGACGCGACGAATTCAAACGGTGAACTGGCCGAGCGATACGATACGTTGGCCTTGAGCGTACTTTCCGGCACGTCGGTGATCTGTTCGCTTGCGCCCTCCGCCTGCGCGCTCGTATCGACGTAGTTGATGCTTGCAGTCCAGTCCGGATTCAACTCGAAGGCCAGATTGAACTCCCAGCCGTCGAAATCCACCATACGGTCGGTATTGACGCGCATCCCGTCCACGACGCCGATCAGGTCGTCCACCGCGCGCTGGAATGCGATGACCTCCCAGCGCAGGCCGGAACCGCCGATGCCGCCGATGCCCACATTGACGTTACGGCTCTTTTCGCCTTCCAGGTCGGGATTTCCCAGCGTGCAGCAGGGGTCGTTTCCGTAGA
>VYEH01000434.1 GCA_009843005.1 Pseudomonadota bacterium
GTTGACGGCGTGCGGGTTGGCGTTGAGGAGCTTCGACTGATATGCCGGCCGTCAACCTGTTACCGTGGCGGGAGGAACAGCGGCGCAGACGCCAGCAGCGGTTTCTGTTTGCGCTGTGCGTTGCGGTCCTTGCCGGCGGGACCGCCGTTTACACCGCCAGGCTGACAGTTCAGGGCCTGGTAGCGGACCAGCAGGCCCGCAACCGGGCGATCCTTAGCGAAGTCGAGCTGATCGAAGGCCGACTGGTGGAACTCACGCGGCTTGAGTCCCGCAGGAATCAACTCCTGACGCGCATGCGAATCATCGTCGAGATGCAGCGCTCCCGGCCGCACGCGGTCCGCCTGTTCGACGAACTCGTGGAAATACTCCCTGCCGGCGTGCAACTGGTGGAAGTCGCTCAGAACGGCAACCGTATCGAGTTGGTGGGACTGGCGGAGTCCAACAGCCGGGTCGCGGCATTGATGCGAAACATCGAGGCGTCGCCATGGTTGCAGGCGCCCCGGCTCGAGCGGGTGGAAACGGCTGCCGAGGGTGGGGTGAGAAGGGCACGATTCACCATTGCGATGGAGCAGACGGCGGCGGGAGGGGATCCCTGACATGGCATTGACCGACCAACTGCGTTCGACGGACTTGAGCGATCCCGGACGATGGCCGCCGAGCCTGCGGGCAGCCGCGGTAGCGGTGGCCCTGGCGGCGGTCCTCCTGTCAGGCGTTCGTGTGTTGGCGATCGATGCGGAGTATGCGCGGTTGAGGTCGGCGCAACGTGAGGAAGTCGACCTGCGGATACGCCTTGAGCAAGGTCAACTGCGGGCCGCGAACCTTGAGGGCTACCGGGAGCAGATCGCCGAAATCGAGCGTTCGTTCGGCACGGTGCTGGGTCGATTGTCCCCCACGACCGAGATACCGGGATTGCTGGCGGATCTGTCTCAGGCAGGGTTGGATGCCGGCCTGGAGGAACGACTGTTCCATCCCATGGAGGAACAGCAGCGGGAGTTCTACGCTGAATTGGCCATCCACCTGCGCATGGCCGGCGACTATCATCAATTCGGCCGTTTCGTCAGCGATATCGCCGCCATCCCGCGCCTGGTGACCCTGCACGACATCCATATCCGGCCGCTGAACGACGGCGAGCCGGGCGAACTGAGCCTGGATCTCATCGCCAGAACGTACCGTAACCTGGATGAGGGGGAGGGACCGCCGTGAGAATCCGACGAATCCCGGTGGCGGGTCTGCTGGTTGCAGCGGCCGTGGTTTCCTGCGGCGGCGAGACAGACGATCTGGACGCTTATATGGAGGAGCTTGGGACCCGGCCCGGAAGATCGCCGGAGGAATTGCCGCAGATCCAGAGTTCCGAAGAACTCCGGTACGTTGCCGCTGGCCGGAGATCGCCGTTCGAGCCGATCGGACCGAGAACCGAAGATACGCGCCGGGCACGCCAGGAGCATGGACCGGATCCTGCACGGGAGCGGGAATTTCTGGAGCGCTATTCCCTCGACGCACTGCGAATGGTCGGTTCGCTTCGCCATGCATCGGGGCTGTACGGCCTGATGCAAACGCCCGACGGATTGGTGCACCGGCTGGCCACGGGAGATTACCTGGGGCGCAACCACGGCCGCGTGACCCATATCTCGGATGGGGAAGTGCAACTGGTGGAACTGGTTGCGGACGGAAACGGCGGCTACCTGCAACGCCCGGCCGTGATCCTGCTGGCCGACTGATCGCAATTCCGGACGTTTGGGTCATGAGAACATGAGCAAGGTTCACAAGCGAGGTCAGCACGCATCGGGGCGGGTGTGCGCAACGTTGGCGTGGGCCGGGATGCTGGGCTCGATCGGCGTTCTGGCCCAGTCCCCCGGGGATGTCGCCGAACCGGCTCCACAGGCGCCGGCGGATGCGTTGGGTCCGGCCACGGACGAGCCACAATTCACTGGGGAACGGTTGTCGCTCAATTTTCAGGATATCGCCACGCGCGCCGTGCTGCAGTTGCTGGCCGAGACCGGCGGCGTGAACATGGTCGTCAGCGATTCGGTGCAGAGCAACGTGACGCTGCAACTGCGCGCCGTGCCGTGGGATCAGGTCCTCGACATCATCCTGACGACGAAGGGACTGGACATGCGCCGCAACGGCAACGTGATCATCGTTGCGCCTCCCGAGGAACTGGCCGCCCGGGAACAGGCCGCTCTGGACGAACAGCTCCAGCGGCAACAGCAGGAGCCACTGCACGCGCGCTTCCTGCAGATCAACTACGCCAAGGCGGCGGATCTGGCAAACCTGATCCTGGGCGGCGGCCAGAATCCGCTGATCTCCACCCGCGGCAGCGTGACCATCGATGAACGAACCAACACCTTGCTGGTACAGGACATCGCCGACCGGATTGCGGACATCGAGGGGTTGGTGTCAAGACTGGACATGCCCGTCCGCCAGGTGTTGATCGAATCCCGAATCGTCATCGTCAACGACGATTACCGGCGCGACCTGGGCGTGCGCCTGGGGGCGACGGCCGTCGGCGTGGCGGCCGATGACGGACTGATCGCGGTGACCGGAACCGGCGCAGGAATCGAGTCGTTGACCGGCACGGCCTTCGACGGTGCGACAGGCCCGCCGACAACTCTCGCCGGCGTCATTCCGCCGGTCGATCAGCGCTACAACGTCAACGTTCCGGTCGCCAATCCGGCCGGGCGGATGGCGCTGGCGATACTGCGGCCGGACTACCTGCTGGACCTGGAACTCTCCGCGATACAGGCCGAAGGCAACGGACGCATCGTCTCCATGCCCCGCATCATCACCGCTAACCAGCAGCAGGCGCGCATCGAACAGGGGACGGAGATTCCCTACCAGGAGTCATCCTCCAGCGGGGCCACCACGACCCAGTTCAAGGAAGCCGTGCTGAGCTTGTCCGTGACCCCGCAGATCACCCCTGACGACCGCATCATCATGGACCTGGTGGTGACCAAGGATTCCGTGGGCGAACTGGTTGCCAGCGCCACGGGCGGCTTTGTGCCCAGTGTCGATACGCGCTCGGTGGTGACCCAGGTGCTCGTCGGCGACGGCGAGACCGTGGTGCTCGGTGGAATCATCGAGACCGAATCCCGCGAAACAACCCGCAAGGTGCCGCTACTGGGCGACGTTCCGGCGCTCGGCCGGTTGTTCCGCTCCCGGGTCACGATCGAAAACGAAGTGGAACTCATGGTTTTCGTGACGCCGAGGATCCTGCGCGAGTGACACTGCGCGTCAGTTCAGGTCGGCCGCGTACTTTCTCAATACGGACAGCGGCACGACTTCCAGGGCCCGGGCATGTGTGGACTTGAGCATGACCCGGGGCGCCATTCCGTGCTGATACGCCTCGGCCCAGCGCGCCGCACACAGGCACCACCGGTCGCCGGGCTTCAGCCCCGGAAACTCGAATTCCGGATGCGGCGTGGACAGGTCGTTGCCCCTGGAGGCCGAAAACTCGAGAAATTCTTTCGTCACGCGGACGCAAACTGTATGGGAACCCAGATCCTGGTCGCTGGTATTGCAGCACCCGTCGCGAAAGAATCCCGTCACCGGTTCCCGGTTGCAGTCTTCAAGCGGCTCGCCGAATACGTTGACCGATCGATCCATGGGACTTTCCGACACCGGGCCAGTGCAAACGGGTCGATGATGCCCCCCAGTCCGGGAAACCGTCAAATCCGGTGCTCCATCCAATCGCTAAGTCATCGTCGGTTGGACGGTGCGCCAGGATTACGCCAATCTGGCGTACTGTTAAAATCGCTCCGCCGGCCGATCCGGTTTCGAGTGGCCGGAAGTGACTGCACTGATTGCGTGAATACCAAATCCAATGTCGTCCTGGTGGGTCCCATGGGCTCCGGAAAGACCGCCGTGGGCAGGCAACTGGCCAGGCACATGGAGATGGAGTTCGTGGACAGCGACAACGAGATCGAGCGCCGCACCGGCGTGGACATCACGTTCATCTTCGACAAGGAGGGCGAGCAGGGATTCCGGGCGCGCGAATGCGCCGTCATCGCTGAGCTCGCAGCCCGGAAGAATGTGGTCCTGGCCACCGGCGGAGGCGCGGTTCTGGACCCGGGCAACCGGGGTCTGCTCAGGGACAGCGGCACCGTCGTCTACCTCAGGACCAGCCTGGCGCACCAATTGGAACGGACGCGGCACAGCAAGAATCGGCCATTGCTGCAGAACGAGGACCGGGCGGCTGTGCTGCAGCGCCTGATGGAGGTGCGTGGCCCACTGTATGAGGAGACCGCCGACATCGTGGTCACCACGGGGAACCAGAGGATCGGCGCAATGGTCAGGGAAATCGGCGACCGATTGCGCGAGCATGGCTTTGCGGCGCCCGGTATCGCCTGCGCTGACGCGGGACCGGTCCCTGCGGACGGCAGGTGACCCGTCCCGGCTGAACAACATGGAAACCGTACAAGCCGGCTGAGGGACATGGAAACCGTACAAGTATCGCTGGGAGACCGCAGCTATCCCATCCATATCGTGCCGGGCCTGATCGATGATGGCGACCTGGTGCGCAAATACATCCCTGCCCGGCAGGTGATGATCGTGACCAACGAAATCGTCGCCCCGCTCTATCTGAGTCGGCTGGAGCGATCCCTGGCTGCCGACCGTGAACACAGCCTGATTCTCCCGGATGGGGAGGAGCAGAAGAACCTGGCGACGCTGGGCGCGATCATCGACCGGCTGGTGGCGGAGGGGTTCCGCCGCGACGCCTGCCTCGTGGCCCTGGGCGGCGGGGTGATCGGCGATATCACCGGCTTCGCGGCGGCCTGCTACCAGCGTGGGATCGCGTTTGCGCAGGTCCCGACTACCCTGCTGGCGCAGGTCGATTCTGCTGTGGGCGGCAAGACGGCGGTGAACCACCCGAAGGCGAAGAACATGATCGGCGCGTTCCATCAGCCAATCGCTGTTCTGGCGGATACGGACACGCTGGCGAGCCTGCCGGAGCGGGAGTTCTCGGCGGGTCTGGCCGAAGTCATCAAGCACGGCCTGATTCTGGACGAGGCGTTCCTGGCCTGGCTGGAAGACAACATGGCAGCGATCCTCGACCACGATGCCGGCGCGCTTGCCCGCATCGTGGGGCGCAGTTGCGAAATCAAGGCCGCCATCGTCGCTGAGGACGAACTGGAGCAGGGACGCCGTGCCCTGCTCAACCTGGGTCACACCTTCGGTCATGCACTGGAGTCCCTGGGCGCCTACCGGGACTGGCTGCACGGCGAAGCCGTGGCGGCGGGTATCGTCATGGCGGCGTGGACGTCGAAGGAGTTGGGCATGATCGACGACGCCGATTGCCGGCGCGTGGAGGCTGTGATCAGCCGTGCGCGGCTGCCGATCTCCCCAGGGGCCGACATCGACACCGAAGCGATGCTACGCACCATGAAACTGGACAAGAAAGCCAGCGCATCGGGTCTGAGGATGATCTTTCTCGAGCGGCTTGGCCGCGCCGTCGTAACCGCTGCTCCGGATGCCGCGCTGTTGCGACAGGTAATCGACGCTCGCGCTGCGGTCCAGGACCCGCACGCCTCCGCGCGACGCACAACGGCATCGTGACGCCTGGCAGCCCGTGACCGCACTGGCTCCTTACGCAGCGACCGAGGAAAATTCACGCGGCCGCACCCATGCCGAGGATCCACCTACCGATCGGACCGAGTACCAGCGGGACCGGGATCGCATCATCCACTCAGCCTCCTTTCGGCGGTTGGTCTACAAGACCCAGGTATTCGTCAATCACGAGGGCGATCACTACCGCACGCGGCTGACCCATTCGCTGGAAGTCGCTCAAGTCGCCCGCAGCATGGCGCGCTCGCTGCGGGTCAATGAAGATCTCGCCGAAGCCATCAGCCTGGCGCACGATCTCGGCCATACCCCATTCGGTCACGCCGGGCAGGATGCCCTGGACCGCTGCATGCAGGCGTTCGGCGGGTTCGAGCACAACCTCCAGTCACTGCGCGTGGTGGACCGCCTGGAGCAGCGGTATGCGGCCTTTCGCGGCCTGAACCTGACCTTCGAAGCCCGTGAGGGCATCCTGAAACATTGCTCCGTCGACAATGCACGCAGGCTGGGTGAACTGGGGCAGCATGTCATGGATCGCCGCCAGCCGGGCGTCGAAGCCCAGTTGGCGAACCTGGCGGACGAGATCGCCTACAACACCCACGATGTGGACGATGGCCTGCGCTCCGGGTTGATCCGGTTCGAGGATCTGCGCGAGGTCCCGTTCGTGGCCGAGACCCTGAGCCGGGTCGATGAGCGGTATCCGGGCATGGGGGCGCGACAGCGGAATTTCGAAGTGGGGCGCGCCATGATCGGCACGCTGGTTTCCGACCTCATCGCTACCAGCGGAGAGCGGCTTCGGCGCCTGTCGCCGGCGAGTATCGACGCCGTGCGCAGCCACGATGAGCCGCTGATCGGGTTCAGCCCGACCTGCGCCGCAGCCCAGCGGGAACTGAAGGCGTTTCTGCGCGAGCGGCTCTATTTCCATCCCAGGGTGCGCGGGATGAGCGATCATGCCGAAGAGATCGTCACGTCCCTGTTCTCGGTTTTCCGCGAGGACTTCGGGCAGATGCCCGCAGAACATGCCCGGCGGGCGCGCGAAGCCGCGAAGACGGCCGGTGCGTCCGGATCGGCACGGGTCGTCGCCGACTATATTGCTGGCATGACGGACCGGTTCGCCTTCCAGACCCACGAGGAACTGTGCGGGTGCAACCTGCAACCAAAAGCTGGAGAATGTCTGCCGTGAGTGAAGTCGTCTCCGCAATTCAATCCATTCCGCCCCGCCAGCGCCTGATTGTCTCCCTCGACGTGCCCGGCGCCGATGCCGCGCGCTCGCTTGTGCAGGAATTGGGCGACGCCGTGGAGTTTTACAAGATCGGCCTGGAACTCATGGCCTCGGGCGGCTACTTCGAACTGCTGGACTGGCTGCTTGCCAATGACAAGCGAGTCTTCGCCGACCTGAAGCTCTACGACATCCCCGCGACGTTGGCGGCGGCGGTGCGGCAACTGGCCGGCCGCGGCGCCTCCTTCGTCACGGTCCACGGCGACCGCGCCATCATCGAAGCGGCCGCATCGGAAAAGGGGTCGCTTCGAATACTCGCAGTCACGGTGCTCACCAGCATCGGCCGCGAAGACCTGCGTGAGATGGGTATCGCCATGGAAGTCGAGGGCCTGGTGCTGCAGCGCGCGAGGATCGCGGTCGCCGCCGGCTGCGACGGTCTTATCGCCTCGGGTCTCGAAGCCGCTGCGCTGCGTGCCGAACTGGGCCCCGGGCCGCGGATCGTGACCCCGGGCGTACGGCCTGCCGGGACGGACGCCGTGCACGATCAGAAACGGGTCGTGACCCCCGCCCGGGCGCTGGCAAGCGGGGCGGACTACATCGTGATGGGCCGGCCGATCCGCAGCGTTCCCAGCCCGCGGCAGGCGGCAGAGGCCGTGCAGGCGGAGATCGCAGCCACCTTGCGATGAATTTCGCCGCAGTTGCGAATTCGCACGTTGGCAAGCGCATCCGGCGGCGCCGGGACCGCAGCCCGCGATGAACGACTCTGAAGCGGTCATGTCGCGGCGTCTGGCGCGGATGCGCTGGATCGCTACGGGGCTTCTCCTCGCCATGGCGGCGTTGTTCGTCGCCACGAGCCTGCTTATTCCCCGTTACCCGCGGCTGGGACTGGTCCAGGCGTTTGCCGAAGCCGGGCTCATCGGCGCGCTGGCGGACTGGTTCGCGGTCACCGCCCTGTTCCGCCATCCACTGGGGTTGCCGATTCCCCATACCGCCATCGTGCCCACCCGCAAGGACGAGATCGGGCGCATGCTGGCGGACTTCATCCGCGATCAATTCCTGGTCAGGGAGACCGTGGCGGCGCGGCTGGAAAAGGTGGACCTGGCGGCCCGGGCGGGCGAGTGGCTCTCCGAGGCGGACAATGCCAGGAACCTTGGCAGGAACATCAGCGTCGCCTTGGTCTGGCTGCTGGACGCCACCGGAAATGCCCAGCTTCGCCACGTGGTACGGGAGACGCTGGGCGCCGTGCTGGATCGGGCGCCGCTGTCCCCGGCACTCCAGGCCGGGCTGGATGTGATTTCATCCGAAGAGCACTTGCAGGCGGTGGTGGACCGGTTGTTGAGGACAGGCCGCGAAGAACTGCTGCGCAATCGGGAATTTGTCAGACAGCAAATCGGAGATCAAAGTCCCTGGTGGCTGCCGAAGATGGTGGACCGGGAAATCCAGGACCAACTGATAGGGGCGCTGCTACGTGCGCTGGACGAGATCGGCAACGACCCCAACCATCCGGCCAGAGCGCGGTTCGGCGCTCTGATGATCGACTTCGTTGCCTCTGCTGGCGACGACCCGGAATTGAATCGTCAGGGCAGGGCGCTGAAGAACGAGTTTCTGGATCATCCTGCAGTGCAGGATTACTTTGCCGAGGTGTGGAAAAAGTCGCGCGAATTCCTGCTGGCGTCACTGCGGGACCCGCACTCGCTGGCCCGGCTGGCCATTGACGGCGAACTGCGGGGCATCGGTCACGGTCTCCGCCAGGACAGCGAGGCCAACACTCAGGTCAACCGCTGGCTGCGCGATCTGATCCTGCACCTGGTCGAGAACTGGCGCGAGCCCCTGGGCAACTTCATCAGCGAAACAGTGGAGCAGTGGGACGCGGCTGACACCTCGGCACGAATCGAACTATATGTCGGCCGGGATCTGCAATTCATCCGTATCAATGGCACCCTGGTGGGCGGGCTGGTGGGGGTCGCGATCTACCTGCTGTGGGGGTTGGTCGGCTAAGGCCGTATAAGCCGGGTCAATCGCGAAGCTCCCGCCTCAGTATCTTGCCCACGTTGGTCTTGGGCATATCTTCCCGGAACACGACTTCCCGGGGGACCGTGTAGCGCGTCAGTTGCTCGCGGCAATGGGCGATCACGTCATCGGCCGGCAACTCCGGATCGCGCCTGACCACGAACAGCCGGACCGCTTCGCCGGACTGCTCGTGCGGGATGCCGATCGCAGCGGCTTCCAGAACGCCCGGGTGGGCGGTGGCGACATCCTCGACCTCGTTCGGATAGACGTTGAACCCGGAGACGATGATCATGTCTTTCTTGCGATCCTCGATATAGACGAACCCCTGTTCGTCCATGCGGCCGATGTCGCCTGTTTGCAGCCATCCGTCGTCGGAAAGAATCTCGGCGGTCGCCTCCGGCCGCTGCCAGTACCCGCGCATGACCTGGGGGCCGCGAACGCAGATCTCGCCGATTTCGCCGATGGAGAGCGTGTTGCCGTCGTCGTCGCGGATTTCCACGTCCGTGGAGGGGATCGGCAGGCCCACGGAGCCGTTGAACTCGCGTCCGTCCAGAGGATTGGCTGTGACCACGGGCGACGTCTCCGTCAGCCCGTAACCCTGGCACAGATTCTGGCCGGTCAGGTCCTTCCATCGTGCGGCGATATCGCTCTGGACGGCCATTCCGCCACCCAGGCAAATCTTCAGCTTGCTGAAGTCCAGTTCCCTGAAGTCGGGGGACTCCAGCAACGCCGCGAACAACGTATTGACGCCGGTGACGAGCGTCACCGGCTCGCGCGCCAGGTCCTTGATGAAGCTCGGCAGGTCCCTCGGATTGGTGACCAGCATGTCGTGGCCGCCCAGTTCGAAGAACAGGAACAGGTTCACCGTGAGCGCGAAGATGTGATAGAGGGGCAGGGGCGCCGCGCCGATGTCCCCGGGGCCTTGCAGGTAGGGCTTCGACCACGCGGAGATCTGGAGGATGTTGGCGACCATGTTGCGGTGCGTGAGCATGGCGCCCTTGGCCACGCCGGTGGTGCCGCCGGTGTACTGCAGGAACGCGATGTCATCGCCGGTAACTTCGACATCCTGGAAGGGTGCGCGCCGTCCCTCGGCCAGCGCGGCTTTGTAGCGAACCGTGCCGGCGATGTTCCAGCGCGGGACGAGTTTCTTGACGTGGCGGACCACGAGGTTGACCAGTACCCGCTTGAAGGGCGGGTGTTGATCCCCGATTTCGGTGACGATCACCGTCTCCACGTCCGTATCCTGGACGACCTGTTCCACGGTATGCGCAAAATTCTCCAGCACGAGGATGGCCCGGGCGCCGCTGTCGCTGAGCTGGTGTTCGAGTTCCCGCGGCGTATAGAGCGGATTGACGTTGACCACCGCGAGGCCCGCGCGCAACGCCGCGAACACCGCCACGGGGTACTGCAGGAGGTTGGGCATCATGATGGCGATGCGGTCGCCGCGCTTGAGACCACGAGCCTGCAGGAAGGCCGCGAAATGCCTGCTCAGCTCGTCCATCTCCGTGTAGCTGAGCCGCGTGCCGGCGTTGGAGAAGGCAGGCTCGGACGCAAATCGCTCGAAGCTGCGCTCGATCAGTGCCTTCAACGACGAATAACCCTCGGGGTCGATCTCGGCGGGGATCCCCTCGGGGTAGGCGTTTATCCAGGGCCTGTTGTCATTGTCAGTCATGGTTGCCGGTCTATATGGACGCCTCCCGATGACCAAGTCCGCGTAGAGGTGGTGGATTTCAG
>VYEH01000372.1:0-5535 GCA_009843005.1 Pseudomonadota bacterium
ATCCGCCAACTCGTCCTCCATGACGTTGTCGGTATCTTTCGGGTCGCCCGGTGCGGCGATATCGGCATCCTCGGGCCCGGCTTGCCCCGGGCGTTCCGGTGTCTGGGCGGCCGTTGCCCCGGCGATCACCAGCGCCAGCAGCGTCATTCGGACTGTCATCCGTGGTCCTCCCCCGAACCTGCGGGGATGCCGGAACGCATGATGATCTCGCGGTGGGGATAGGGTATCCGGATGCCGTTTTCCTTGAACGAATCCCATACCGCCAGCAGGACCTTGCCCCGGATGTTGGTCGTGCCTTCCTGGGGATCGTCGATCCAGAAGCGCAGCTTGAATTCCAGCGACGACTCCCCGAACCCGGTGAGCCAGCAGACGGGGGGCCGCGGGTGCTTCCTGCCACTCGGGCGGCGCTCCACCACGCGCTCCACGCTCGCCGCCGCCTCCACGGCGATGCGCTCCACCTCGTGGGGGTCGGAGTCGTAAGCGACGCCGAAGAGGACGTCGAGACGCACGAACTTGTCCGAGAATGACCAGTTGACGACTTCCGTGGTGATGAAGTCCTCGTTGGGTATGAGGAATTCGCGCCCGTCGCGGGTGATCACCGAGACGAATCGCGCGCGAAGCTCCCGGATCCAGCCGAAGGTTTCCCCGAGCGTGACCGTGTCGCCGGGTTTGATCGAATGGTCCATGAGGAGGATGATCCCGGAGATGAAGTTGGAGACGACCTTCTGCAGGCCGAAACCGATGCCGACGCCGACGGCGCCGGAGAATATGGTCAACGCCGTCAGGTCGATTCCCATGCCGGACAGGGCGATCATCGCCGCGACGACGATCAGTGCGATGCGCAGGATCTTGCCGATCAGCACGCGCAGCGACGGCGTCATGTCCTCGATTTTCTGGATGCGCCGGTCGAGGAAGTTGCCCACCACGGCCGACAGCCACAGCAGCCCGCCGAGAAGGAACACCACCTGCAGCACGCTCAGCAGCGACAGGCGGAACGTGCCGATGTCGAAACCGGCGTCGAGTATTTCCGTCGCCGCGTCCGCCACGCCCAGCACCACCGCGGCGACGTAGGCCCAGGCGATGAGGGCGAACGCCAGGCCGATCGTCCGGCTTTGGCTCAGGTGGGAAACGGCATGGATCACCAGCCAGGCCGCCGACAGCACCATGGCGCTGTAGAGGAGGTAGCCGCCCTCCACCCGGCTCGCTGCCGCGACCGCCGCGTCCACGGATGGCGTGATAGTGGGCGACACGTCCGCGGGCAGCGCTTCCGGGGGCCAGCCCAGGGCTACGGTGACGAGGTAGGCGATGGTCAGGAGCACGACGAAGAACAGCCACTCCAGCCGGCTCAGGAATTCGACCAGCACCCGGGAGAGGAGCGGAATGCCCGTGAGATCGAAACCCTCGGTCCACTTCAGCAGCCGCGGCTCCACGCGCCAGGACGCCACCAGCGCCAGCAGGAACAGGGCGCCGATCAGGCCTAGCTGGATCAGCACGGCCGGGCTGCTGAAATAGCCCCACGCAACCTGACCGTAGCCGGTAAGAATCGAAGTGATCTGCGCCCAGTCCATGTTCCTTCCTATAGAGTAACAGCGCCGCCTGGAATAACAGCGCGCCTTAGAGTAACAGCGCTGCGGCCAGTCCCAGGAACACGTAGAACCCGACCACGTCGGTGATCGAAGTCAGCAGCGCGCTGGATGCCACGGCGGGATCGAATCCGGTCCGCTGCAGCATTACCGGCAACACGCTACCGGTGAACCCGGCCGTCAGCAGGTTGATCGCCATGGCCAGCGCGATGACGCCGCCCAGCGCGGGACTGGCAAACCAGGCCCACGCCACGCCACCAATGAGCACCGCGAAAAGCAGGCCGTTCAGGCCGCTCACCAGCAATTCCTTGCGGATCGCCCGCATCGCATTCATCGGCGTGAGCTCTTTCACGGCAATGGCGCGCACGGCCACGGTCAACGCCTGGATTCCGGCCGTCCCGCCCATGGTGGCGACGATGGGCATGAGAATGGCCAGCGCCACCAGTTCCTGGATGGTGCCGGCAAACAGGCTGATGACCGCCGAGGCGGCGATGGCGGCGACCAGGTGGATCATCAGCCAGATGAAGCGGGACCGGGTCGTCTCCATGACGGCCTGGAAGAAGTTGTCTTCGGCGCCGACGCCGGCAAGCGCCATGATGTCTTCCTCATGCTCCTCGTGGATGACGTCCACCACATCGTCCACGGTAATCACGCCCAGCAGCCTGTCGTCACCATCGACCACCGGCGCCGAAATCAGGTCTCGTTGGCGGAACCGGAAGGCCACTTCTTCCTGGTCCATGTCCGCCGGAATGACTTGCAGGTCCCGGCGAGCGATGCCGGTCAACGATGCGGATCGAGGCGTGCGCAGCACGCGGCTCAGCGGGATCGCGCCGATCGGCCGGTGGCCCCGGTCCACGAGGAAGAGATCGAAAAAATCCTCGGGCAATCCGTCCGCCTCGCGCAGGTAGTCGATGGCCTGGCCGACGTTCCAGTGGTCGCGCAGCGCCACCACGTTGCGCTGCATGAGCCGGCCGGCGCTGTCCTCGGGCCAGGCCAGTCCCTCCCGGATGCGTGTGCGACGAATCCGGGGCAGACCATCGAGGACGGCCTGCTGCACATCCGCGTCCAGCGCTTCCACGACTTCGACCGCATCGTCCGTGGCCATGTTGGCAACGGCTTCGGCTGCCTGCTCCGTTCCCAGGCGATCGACGACCCGCTCGACGATGGCATCATCCAGTTCCACCAGGATGTCCGGGTCGAACGGCCCGCGCAGGATGTCGACCAGGCGTTCGCGCTCGGTGGCAGAGACCCGTTCCAGCAGATCGGCCGCATCCGCGGGGTGCAGCGACTCCGCCAGCCGGCGCGCGGCGTCCTCGTCGCCGGCGTCGAGCAACCGGGCGATATCCGCAAGAACGGCGCTGGGATGTACGCCGGCCTCGCTGTTGCGATCCGGATTCATGTGGTGAGACTATAATGGGATTTCATCGCCGCTGATACGGTGAACGACGTGAACTCAAGGGTATCGATTTACGCTTTTGCGCTTGGCTTCCTGGCCACGAGCGCTGCGCTAGCCCAGGATTCTCCCGACGATGCCGATCCTCCCGTTTACGAGCTGGACGAGGAGGACTTCGCAATCGATCGGGAAGGGGAGCGGTGTGTCACCACGCGGAATATCCGTGACACCGACATCCTCGACGAGCGCACCATCCTGTTCAGGATGCGCGGCGGGGACTACTTTGTGAATTACCTCCGCCATGACTGTCCCGGCCTGGTTCGGGAAGATCGATTCTCCTACCGAACCACCGGCGGACGACTTTGCCAGGTGGATACGATCCGCGTCCTCGAGCAGTTCTGGGGCTTCATCCAGGAGGGAATGAGCTGCGGCCTCGGCGTCTTCTATCCCATCAGCGAGGAGGAAGCCGAATTCCTCGCCCTGGAGCCGGAGGAGCGGCGCGGCGGCCCCCCGATCCGTGTCTCCAACCCTGACGCCGTTGAGGACGAGGAGCCTGCAGGCGAGGCGGCCGAAGACACGGCTTCTGGCGACAACGCCGAATAGAATCCGAACAGAATTCTTCGCGCTCGGCGCATTGTTCAACAGGCCGTCGGCTCAACTATCGCTGGAGCTCAATAATTCGGTGACCTCGACGGGTCTGCGCTCGGATGCGGACAATATGCCGGCGCGGATCACGGCCAGGGACTCGGTGGCGCGCCGCGCGCTGACTTCCGGAGTAGCGGCGCCGCGAATGCAGGCCGCGAACTCTTCCAGTTCCTCGACCAGCGTGTCGTTCGATTCGCAAGGAACGTCAGTCGCCCGGGCATCGCCCCGGCGCAGGTGCCGCAGGCCACCGAACAGGTCGTAGTACGCACTGGCTTCCTTGCCGTAGACGTTCAGCATGTAGAACTCCGAAGCGGAGGCGTAGCTCGCCGAGAGATTTGAGACGGCGCCGTTTTCGTGCTCCAGGATCAGGTTGGCGATATCGGGGTTGTCCCCGGGCAGGACCAGTTGCGCCGTGACGGCCGAGACCCGGCGTACGGGACCGAGCAACATCTCCAGCACGTCGGAGTAATGGATGCCGATCTGAAGCATCACGCCCCCGGGCATGCCCGCGGCCTGGTAGCGCCAGGACGTGGTATCGATCTTGCCGAGCCGGTCGCGGCTGATATTGGCTTCGCCCTGGATCAGCCGGCCGAACCGGCCCGCCTCGATCTCGCGCCTTATCCAGCGGAAGTGACTCTCCCGGCGGCGCTGGTAGCCCACCGAGAGGACGATGCCGGCGGCGTCGCAAATCCGGTCGATGGCGAGCCCGTCCGCGACGGTGTTGGCGATGGGCTTGTCGAGAAAGACGTGCTTGCCGGCCGCCGCGGCCTGCGCCACCGTGCCGAGATGCTCGGAGTTGGGCGTCGTGTTGATGATGCCGCGGATGGAATCGTCCATCAGGATCTCTTCGTAGCTGCCGGCTGCCCTGCACCCATATTTCTTCGCGAAGGCTTCGCGCTTGTCTTCGGAGCGGGTGTAACAGGCGGCGATCTCCAGTGCCGGCGTACGGCCGACCGCATCGGCAAGCACGTCCGACCACCATCCCAGGCCCAGCGAAGCAACGCGGATCGGTTTGTCGCTCATGTTTCTGGTCTGTTCCCGACCAATGGATTCACGATTCCGTAAGTTCACGGCGCCCTTTGCCTGCGCGCACCGACGATCGACCAGATCACCGATACCACCGACAACCCCAGAAACAGTGCACTGAAGGGCGAGGTGAGGAACACCGTAACGTCTCCCTGGGATCCGGTCAGCGCAATGCGCAGATTCTCCTCCAGTTGCCGCCCGAGCACCAAGGCGAGTAATAACGGCACCACCGGCATATCGAGCCACTTCATGGCAATGCCCAGCAGGCCGAATCCGAACATCACGTAGACGTCGAAGAGCGAATTGCGCAGCGACCAGGCGCCGACGACGCACAGGATCGCCACCGCGGGCATGAGCAGCGCGCGGGGCGCGGCCACGACCTTGACCAGCAGCCGCAGCCCCGCCAGGGCGATCAGAAGGTTGAAGACATTCGCCCAGAAGAACGAGAACATCAGTCCGTAGGCGAAGTCGGCCTGGTCGACGAACAGCAGCGGCCCGGGAGCCAGCCCGTGCGCCAGCAGCGCGCCGATCAGGATCGCCGTCACCGGGTCGCCGGGTATGCCCAGGGTCATCATGGGGATCAGGGCGCCCCCCGTGACCGCGTTGTTGGCGGCTTCCGGCGCCGCGACTCCCTCCACGGCGCCGCGGCCGAACCGGTCCCGGCGCCGGGTGGTTTTCTTCGCGTAGTCGTAACTTATGAAGGCCGCGATGGGACCGCCCGCTCCCGGAAGGATGCCGAGGAAGGTGCCCACCGCCGAACCGATGCCGACGGGCAATCGTATGCGGCGCAGGTCGGCGACCGCCGGCAGCAGTTTGCGTATTTCGAGCGTGCCGGCTGCTGGCGCGGTAGCGTCGACTTCGCCGGGTCTGGTGAGTCTGCCGCTGCTC
>VYEH01000372.1:5545-10455 GCA_009843005.1 Pseudomonadota bacterium
GGCCCACCACGTGCGGCGGGCCGAGCGGATCCGCCGAGTCTGCCGGGTCCACCGGGTTCAACGGGTCGTTCGGCCACGCTCGGGCCACTGCCTCGCAGGTTCTCGATCAGCTGCGGTAGGGCGAAAAGCCCGATCAGCGCGGTGAGGAAGTGCACGCCGGACAACAGGTTCGTGTCGCCGAAGGTGAACCGCGCGGTGCCCATGACCGGGTCCTGGCCGACGGTGACGATGGCCAGCCCGATGAACGCCGACAGCAATCCCTTGATCCAGGAACGGGATGCGAACGAGCAGATGATCGTAAGGCCAAGGAACACCAGGCTGAAGAGGTCCGCCGAGCGGAACTGCAGCGCCAGGTCCGCGAGCCTGGGCGCGATGAGGAACAGGCACAGTGCGCTGAACAGCCCGCCGCAGAAGCTGGCGGATACCGCCATGCCCAGCGCGCGCCCGGCCTGGCCCCGCGCCACCAGCGGGTAGCCGTCCAGTGCGGTCGCCGCGGCTGAGGGCGTGCCCGGTATGTTCAGCAGAATGGCGGAGAAACTGCCGCCCAGCATGCCCCCGGCGTAGAGCCCCAGGAACAGGCCGATGGAGACGTTCGGATCGAGCACGAACGTGAGCGGCAGGACGATGATCATCGCGGCAGAGATCGTCATACCTGGAATCATCCCGGCCACGAGGCCAAGCAGGCAGCCCGCGCCCGTCGCCAACAGGCTTGAGGGCTGGATCGCCTGGAGCAGGCCCTGCAGCAGGTCGCCTGTCACTGCCACACGCCTCCGGGAAGGAGCACCTGGAATCCCGCGCTGAACACGAGGAAAAGCATGACCGGTACCAAAATGGCGGCCGTCAGGGCGATGACCGGCCTGCGCTCACCGTAGAGCAATACCAGTCCACCGCAGAACGGCACGCTGGCGAGTACGAACCCGGCGTAGGGCAGGAGCAGCAGGTAGGCGGCGAACCCGCCGAGCGCCAGCCAGCCTCGACCCGGCAGGCGGTATCCGGATAATTCCTCGCTTCGTTGTCGAATGGCGATCAGACCCTGGACAATCAGTGCGGCGGACAGACCGATCAGCCCGAAGGCGATCAGCCAGGGGAAGAACGCCGGACCCGGCGTATCGGGCAACGTTCGATCCGGCAGTTGCCCGGTTGCGAATCCGTATCCGATGCCCGCTGCCAGGAGCACGATGCCCGCTGCCAGGTTTCGATGTCCCACGGACATCAGCGGGTCAATGTGCCGTCGCTCTGTATGATCGACCTGACCCTGTCGTTTTCCCGTTGCAGCAGCGCCTCGAACGGGCCCATGGTCAGGGGCGCCACCGTGAGACCCAGGTCATCGGCGAGGCGCTGGAACGCCTCGGATGATCCCGCCCGGGTCATGGCGTCGGCGAGTCGCGCCCGCACATCGGCGGGCGTACCCTTCGGCACCGAAAGACCCCGGAAAAGATCGAATTCCACGTCGAAACCGTGTTCAAGCGCGGTGGGTACGTCCGGAATGATGGCGTTGCGTTGCGCGCTCAGCGTGGCGAGCACTTTCAGCCGATTCGCGCGATACAGGCTGAGGGCTCCGGTCAACGGAGCGACCATGGCATCGGCCTCGCCGCTCAGCACCGTCGCATTGCGCCTGCGCGTACCGATAGGCAGGTGCACGGCCTCGCAGCCGATCGCCCGCATGATCGCCAGGGCGCCCAGGTGTGTGGTGCTGCCGGTGCCCGAGTTGGCGATCTGGATGGGCCGATCGCGCCCGGCGCATTCCAGGGCGAGCGATTCGATGTCGCTCCAGGGCGAATCGGCACCCACGGCGAAGACCAGGGGCTGGTGCTCGACGCGTCCGATGTGATCGAGGGCATCGAAGCCGAAGGGCACGTTGCCGAGATTGGTAATGGTGAGGATCGACGTGGAGGTCCACATGACCGTGTAGCCGTCGGGTTCCGCGTCGTTGACATAGCTGTAGGCCAGTGCGCCGCCGGCGCCGGGTCGATTGACCGGCGCCACGGTGACGCCCAGCACCGCGCTCATCTCTTCGGCCAGCAGGCGGCCTTCGATGTCGGCGCTGCCGCCGGCATCGAAGGGAATCACGAATTCGATGGCCCGTTCCGGGTACTGCGCCGCGGCCGGCGAGGCGCACAGCGCAAATCCAAGGACGAGTGCCGTGCATGAGACCTTCAAGCCGGGTTTCCTTCTAATCCGGTGGGGAGGCGCCAACAGCGTTCAATGCAACCTTGGCGATGTGCTCATCCTCTTCCCAGGTCGCGCCGGCTACACCGATGCCGCCCACGCACTCACCGTCCACCATGATGGGCAATCCTCCTTCCATGGGGGTCCACCGCTCGGGGCCCGCCGCCAGGCTGAGGCCCACCGCGTGCAACAGGTCAAGTTCCTGTCCCTCGGCGCCGCGGGTAGTGGTCGGACGCCGGTTGGATGCGGCGCAGGCTGCCTTGGTGCGTGCCGAGTGGACCGTATGGAAGCGCCCGCCGTCCATCCGCTCAAGCAGAAGCACGTGGCCGCCCGCATCCACGATAGCGATCGAAACAGCAAACCCCTTGTTCTGCGCGTCGGCCGTTGCAGCCGCCATCATCGCTTTCGCACCCCGGGAAGTGAGGCGCTTTGTGGTGGCGAAGAATGTCACGAGCGCGCCCAGATGACGTTGCGGATGATATAGCCGCCCGAGCGTTCGTCCAGTTCCAGCTCCATCTGGCCCCGGTCGCGGGCCTCTTCCAACAGGCGGCTGAAGGAGTCGAATCCGTAGTAGCTCTCGTTGAAGCCGGGACTCCGCCGCTTGAGCGCCTGCTTGACCATGGAACCCCAGAGCTTCTCCTCGTCGCCGCGTTCGGCGTTGAGCGCTTCGGCGGTCTCCAGCGTGAGGTCGATGCCCTCCTGCATGCGGTCGTCACCCTCCTGCGAAGGATCGGCAGATTTGGAAGGTTTTTTCCGTCGTGCCGCCGCGCCCGAAGGCTTGCGCTTCTTGCGCTCGCGGATGAGATCGTCGTAGTAGATAAACTCGTCGCAGGTGCTGATCAGCAGATCCGAGGTGGAGTTCTTCACCCCCACGCCGATCACGGTCTTGGCATTTTCCCGCAGCTTGCTGACCAGCGGGGAGAAGTCCGAATCGCCGCTGATGATGACGAACGTATTGACATGGGATTTGGTGTAGCAGAGGTCCAGCGCATCCACCACCATGCGTATGTCGGCCGAGTTCTTGCCCGACTGGCGCACGTGGGGGATGTCGATGAGTTCGAAGTTGGCCTCGTGCATCACCGCCTTGAAGTCCTTGTAGCGCCCCCAGTCGCAATAGGACTTCTTGACGATGATGCTGCCCTTGACCAGCAGGCGCTCGAGCACGCGATTGATGTCGAACTTGGCATAGCGTGCGTCGCGAACGCCGAGCGCGATGTTCTCGAAGTCGCAGAAAAGGGCGAGGTGATTGTCGATCGGTTCGGTCATGGGCTACCCGCGAAGTACGCCGACAGGGCGTGGACCAGACCGGATTCTACATGGGTGGGGCGAGTGTCGCGCGAAACGGCCGCGTAATTCCGGTATTCTTCGGCGAATTTTCAACCGAGTCCGAGTGGGCTGCCTGAGGCTCGCTCAGCCATTGAACCATGAACGAAGCGCTTGACAGCCTGATGGGCTGGTTTTTCGGCCTTCCCGACATTATTCATACCGTCGGCGGCATCGCCGTCCTGGTGCTGGCGGGCGTGCTGTTGAATCTGCTCGTCAAACGCCGGGTCGTCAGCTCCATGAACAGCTTGGCGGGGCGTACCAGCCAGCAATGGGACGACGTCGTCCTCGAACACGGCGTGCTCGACCGGTTAGCGCAGGCGGTTCCGGCGCTGGTGGTGTACTTCGGCGTCGTCTGGGTGCCCGGTCTCGGTGAATCGCTCACCCGGGTCATCGCCAACGTGGCGATGGCCTGGCTGGCGCTGGCTGTCACACTGGCGGCCGGCGCCCTGCTGCGCGCCGGTACGGCGATCTACGAAACCTGGCCGGTTGCCAGGGACCGCCCCATCAAGGGTTTCGTGCTGGTTGCCCAGATCGCGGTCTACATTCTGGGCGCCATATTCGTCGTCTCGGCGCTGATGGCGCGCTCGCCGGTCGTCCTGTTGACCGGCTTCGGCGCCATGACGGCGATCCTGCTGCTGGTCTTCAGGGATACGATCCTGTCCCTGGTCGCCAGCGTTCAATTGACGACCCTCGACATGGTTCGGGTCGGCGACTGGATCGAAATGCCGCAGTACGACGCCGACGGCGACGTGGTGGACATTGCCCTGCACACCATCCGGGTGCAGAACTGGGACAAGACGATCACCACCATCCCGACCCACAAACTGATCAGCGAATCGTTCAGGAACTGGCGTGGCATGCAGGATTCGGGCGGACGCCGCATCAAGCGCTCCATCAACATCGACGCCGGTTCGGTGCGGTTCCTCACGGATGAAGAGGTGGAGAAGTTCACGCGCTTCACGCTGCTGCGCGAGTACATTCATCGCAAGCGCGACGAACTGGCCGCCTACAATGCTGCCCTGGACGACCCCGAGACGGCCAACGTGAACCTGCGCCGGCTCACCAATCTCGGTACCTTCCGGGCCTACCTGTGGAACTACCTGCAGAACCATCCACAGATCCACCACGGCATGACGCTGCTGGTGCGCCAGCTTCAACCCGGCGAAAAGGGCATTCCCATCGAGATTTACTGCTTTACCGGCACCACCGAATGGGCCGCGTACGAAGGCATCCAGGCAGACATCTTTGACCACGTGCTTGCCCAGTGCCGGGATTTCGGATTGAGCGTGTTCCAGGCGCCGAGCGGGACCGATATCGCGGCGCTTCGCGGGACCAATTGATCGATATTGTCACGTGACGTATCATTTAGACTGTCTTATACGTCACAGAATGATGAACACAAAACTCACATTGCG
>VYEH01000015.1 GCA_009843005.1 Pseudomonadota bacterium
TGGCTCCAGGCATACGTCAGCGAGTCGTCGTCGGCATCGGAGCTGTCCGAGCCGTCGAGAGTAACCGAGGCGCGCTTGCGCACAGACTGATCGGTGCCCGCATCGGCCACTGGTACTGCGTTGTCATCCCCCAGCACAGTTACGGTGACTGTATCGGCTGTAGAGTCGTTCACCCCGTCGTTGACCTTGAGCGAGAACACCAGCGTGCCCGCCGTGGACGGTGCGGTGAAGGTAGGGGCGGCGGCAGTTGTGCTGCTGAGCGTCACCGTGGTGCCGGACGTTTGGCTCCAGGCATACGTCAGTGTCTGACCTTCGGGGTCGGTGCCGGAACCACTCAATGTCACCGTATCGCCCGCGTCGACGCTCTGATTGGTGCCAGCGTCCGCTGTAGGGTCGTCATTGTTGGCAGTGATCCGAACGGTGGTGCTGTCGGCGGTGGAGTTGACCGTGCCGTCGTTGACCGTGAGGGAAAACACCAGGCTCTCGCTGGCGAGCAACTCCGGTGCGGTGAAGGTGGGGCTCGCGGCGGTGGCGCTGCTGAGCGTGACGGTGGTACCCGACGTCTGGCTCCAGGCGTACGTCAGCGTGTCCCCGTCGGCGTCGGAGCTGCCTGAGCCGTCCAGTGCCGCCGAGGCGCCTTCGGTCACGGAATTGCTGCCCGTCTGGTCCGATCCGGCATCGGCCACGGGCCGGGTGTTCGTCACCGTCACGGTGATGGTGTCGGCAGTGGAGTCCACCGTGCCGTCGTTGACCGTGAGCGAGAACACGAGCCTCCCGGTAGTGGCCGGGGCAGTGAAGGTCGGGCTCTCTGCCGTGGTGCTGCTGAGCGTCACCGTGGTGCCTGAGCTCTGGGACCAGGCATACGTCAGTGTGTCTTCGTCGGCATCGGAACTGTCCGAACCGTCAAGGGTCACCGAGGCGCGCTTGCGCACAGACTGATCGGCGCCCGCATCGGCCACCGGTGCTGTGTTGGCTGGCGAGGAAACCGTTACTGTGACCGAATTGCCGATATCGCCGCATCCGGTGTAGACGCTGGGGGGAGCGTTCGAGTAGCTCCGCCCTGTACATCCTTGAGCCTGGTAGGTATAGGTGCCCGCGGCCTTGCCGGTGAAGGACACGCTGATGCCGTGCGGATTGGCCACCGCATGGTACGCCGTGGTGCCGCCGGGGCGGGTCTCTTCCAGTCGAAAGTATTGCTGAAACGTGTTCGGGGTCACCGAACCGGACACGGTGTAGCTGCCGGTTGTGGAAGGGTTGGGACTGGCGGTGAGCGCGCCGAGCGCGGGGGTGGCCATCAGCGACCCGAGGGCGAGCGAGGTAATAAGTGAAATGATCGTCCTTGATCGGGTCGGGTTCATGGCGCGTCCTCCGTGACAAGCGCTCGACGGAATAAGGAAAGAAAGGACCGATGCCGGACGCAGCCGGCATCGGTCAGGGACCGGGTGTTCCGGCCCGTTCGCACACGGACAAGCCGCTTGACGCGGTGCCGTCGGCGCGCAGGGGCAACACTGGTGAGGTGAGGCGAACGCCGCGTCAAAAACGCGCCGGCGAAAGGCCCGAGGATGCGAACATGGTGAAGGCAGCGACAGTCGCGGACCAGTCGGCGCGATCGAACGCGCCCGCCCGTGCCAGGCGGCCTTGAGAAACGAAAATAACCGAATCCGGAACGGACCCGGCCTGAAAAAAACCGATAAGCGACACCGGCAACCGTTCATCCCTGAACCTCCCAGGGGCAACCCCCTGCGGGGCGCCACCCTTTTGCGGACTTCCTGTCCTTTGCTCCGGCTTGCCGGGGCTCATTCGGCCCGCATCCTGCGGGCGCATCGAGCCCGGCAATCGGGACGGAAAATAGTGGCCCGATATTCGACTGTCAACTCTTGAATGATTTTTCGAGCCGTGCTATTCGCGTGCCGGCGCGCGAGCAGATTCGACAACTACTCCGCGTCTTCGAGTGCCGGCAACGTGGGCCGATCCTCGTCGCTCATGAGGGGTACGCGGGCTTCGCCCTGTTCCAGTTGAAGATCGCGGATGTAACGGTACTTGGCGCCGGTCTCGAACGCGGCCTGCGTGCTGTCGCGCAGGATCGTCGGACGGATGAAGACCATCAGGTTCGTTTTCTTAAGTTCCGTGGACCGGGAACGGAACAGCACGCCCACGCCCGGCACCCGGCCCAGGAGCGGGACGCGCTGCTCGACTTCCCGCAACTGATCATCGATCAGGCCTCCGAGCACCAGGATGCTGCCGTCTTCCACGAATACGGAGGTTCGGATGCTTCTTCGGTCGGTCACGAGATCCACCGCCCCTTGAACGCCCTGACTGATGCTGGAGGTTTCCTGCTCGATGATCAGTTTCACACCGGAACCCTCGTTGATCTGCGGGGTGATCATCAGCCGCGTGCCGACCGGTGTGCGGTCGATGGTCTGGAACGGATTGATCGCGCCGACGGTGGCGCCGGAACCCGAGTATTGCCCAGTCAGGAACGGCACCTCGCTGCCCACCTCGATCTGCGCCTGCTCGTTGTCCAGCGTCACGATGGTGGGCGTGGCGATTATGTTCGTGGAAGCGTCCCCGGCGAGCGCCGTCAGCACCGCCGCCCAATTGGTGCCCGCATCGCCAACGCGTGCGACGGCCGACACGCTCCCCTCGGGGAGCGCACCCACCACGCCGGCATCGCCGCTCGCGGCCGCGGGGCCGAGCTGGAACACACCGGCCGCCGAGGACGGGAAGTTGGTGCCGGCCATTGGGTGGTTCTCGTACGCGCCCTGAAGCGCCCAAGTCACACCGAGTTCGTTGGCCCGACTCTCGGTCAGTTCTACGATGATAGCGTCCACCTGCACTTGCGCCCGTCGGATGTCGAGCTTGTCGATGACCGCATTCATGTCTTGAAGTATTCTTGCGGGCGCGTTGATGATGAGCGAATTGGTGCCAGGGTCCGCCCACAGGTTGATCGGCTCGGCGCCGCCAACTCCGCCTCCGGCGAACTGGGTTTGAAGGTTGGTCGCAAGCGTCTCCGCCTCGGCGTAGTTCAGGTACCGTACGTGCGTGTCGCCACCCTCCCCGGATGGGGTATCCAGGTGCGCGATCAACGCCCGGTAGCGCAATCTGCGGTTCAGCGGCCCGTTGATCAGCAGCGTGTTGGTGCGGTTGTCCGCGGCGACATGCAGCGGAGGCAGGCCCTCCGCGGCGTCGGCCTGGTTGAGCACGGCAAGCATCGACACGACTTCGCTTGCCGCAGCGTTCTCGAGCCGTATGACCTCGAACTCGGACTCCGAAGCCTGGTCCATGCGGTCGATGATGGACAGCATGCGGTTCACGTTGGACGCACGGTCTGCGATGATCAGCAAATTGGAGCCCGGATGCGCCGCAAGATGCGCATACTGCGGCATCAGGGGCCTCAGAAGTGGCACAAGTTGCGCCGCGCCGACGTTCTCGAGGGACAGGACCCGGGTCGCGATCCGGTCCCCGCCTTCGCCCTCGGCGGTTGCCGGGTGCACACGTGCGTTGGCGTCCGGCAGGATCTTGATGACTTCACCCGCCTCGAACGCCACGAACCCGTGCACCGCGAGTGTGGCCAGAAACGCCTCGTAGAACGCCTCGGGCGACATCGGAGCATGCGACAGGAACGTCACCTGTCCGGTCACGCGGGGATCGACGAGAAAATTCCGCCCGGTGACCTCCCCGACCGCCTCGACGATCTGCTTCAAGTCGGCGTCGCGGTAGTTGGGCATGATCTGAAGGTCCTGGGCTTGCGCGACGGCGTGCACGCCCGTGACGAACGACGCCAGTGCGACAGCGGCCCGGAAGTAGGGTTGAATTCGGTGCGGGTGTGGCATGGGAGCCTCCTGTGGATGATCGGGCGTCTGGAGTTACGGGCCGGTGTCGAGCGCCTCCACCGGCGCCGTGTCGATGGTCAGCACTCGAGGCGCGCCATCACGGATCAGAACGAGGTTGGCCTGGGCGGATTCCCCGAGGCCTTCGAACACCTCCGGCGCCTGGACCGCCTCGGTGAGGGAGGTGCCGTTGATTTCCGTGACCACGTCGCCCGGCACGAAACCCAACGCGTCGAACGCGGCCGGGTCGTCGGCAGGATTGAGCCTGAACCCCAGCACCTGGCCCTGCTCGATGTGCGGGACGGCCTGAACAATCCCGCGCAGCCTTGAAGCATGTTCGCTCGGCGTTCTTCTGAGCGTCGGTACCACCACCGCCGGGCGCGGCGCTGCCGCCACCACTCCGAGGCCGTATTGGACCGCATTGCTTTGCGGCAGTCGAAGGGTCTGCAATTGCCCGGCAAGGTCGAGGATCACCCGGTCGGAATGGATGGCCTGCAGTAGCGCACCGCCCGTGCCCTCGATTTCTTCGCCGACCGTATAAGTTCTCTCGACCCCGGCGCTTGCGATGACCGCAGCCCCGACGACGTGCTCGCGGACCCCGGAAACCGTCGCCTTGAGCACGAGGTCCAGGCTCGTTTCCGGCGCTTCCGCTATGTCAACCGCCACAGGCTCAGGCAGCGCCTCGACGTATTCGCCGAAAAGATGTGCCTCAATGATGGACTGGATGTCCGCCTCCGGGGATTCCGGAAGCGGCGCACGCGAATCGGGATTGACAACGGGTACCGGCGCATCCGGAGACGCGCCCGGAACCAGCGCCCAGGTGATTCGGGCCAGTTGATACGCCAGGGCGGCAACCAACCCAAGGCTGACGGCCCGCGCCAGGAGGCGATTCGCCAGTTTGGCCCAGTTCCCGGGCGGCCGTTGGCCCGGTACGAACTGGCGGGAAAGATACCATCGCCAACGCGGCAACCGCCGCTCTTGCGCGGCACGCGCCCGCTGCAGCCTCTCTTGATCATCCATGATCGCTTCCTTCCCTGGTTGTACGAGGCCGGCGCGGCGTCCGGCCCGGTCACGCTATCGAAGCCCTGAGGGCGCTCGATGTGTCGTGGCCGGTTGGCTCGGCGACGCATTGTACCCAAACGCACCGGGATTGCACCTCCTGACCTGCGGGTACAACTCGGGTGGACCCAACAGTTGCGGGGTGCGGCCATACTTCGCGAGTGCACTACGCGAGTGCCGATTCAAGTCCAGGGGTTTGACAACGGTTTTCAAGCCCGCTAACGTTTCGCGCCGGTCGTCGGGGGCGTGCGCCTGCGGCAAGTGGGCGATGAATGCCCCGGCGAACCGGAGCATTGGACAGGACGTCAGAAGGGGCCGAAAGCCCCGGAGGTTCAGGGATGAACGAATGCCGATGTGGCGGATCGCGGTTGTCGCGAGCGTCGGGTCCGGCCGGGACTCGGCCTCCCGAGGTTTCCTTAGCCGGTCCGCTCGCGCACTGCCCGCCGCGACCGCGTCTGCGGCGTTCTCCGGGCCGCGGTTCCGTGCGGCCACAGCGACCGCGCCGCAGCCGCCAGTCCCGTGTCCCAATCGCCCTCGGCGACCACTGCCTCGCCGATGCCCCGCATCGTCGACGCCTCAAGATCGAACCGTGCCGCGGAGACCGAATGACCACGGGCCCGCCGCCAGGAAACACTTCGGGTGCAATCGGGTCATCGCCCCGGCGGTTCGCGGGCTGGACAGTGTCTGGATCGCTGATCGGACTCGCCGTCCTGGTTGCCGGCTGCGGCGCGGCTCTTGACGGGCACAACGAAAAGGATTCGGCGACCGAGGCGGCTATTGAAACCGTGTCGGTGTCCGGGCGGGCGATCTTCGACTACGTACCGCTCGTTTTTGCAATGGGCGCCCGGCTCGATTACAACGCTGCCGAAACGCGCCCGGTACGGGGCGCAACCGTGCAGCTTCTGTCAGCGGACCGGATCGTGGACGAGTCGGTTACGGCTGAGGATGGCGGCTACCGCCTGGAAGCGCCAATCGGTACGGAGGTGTCCCTGAGGGTCCGGGCCGAACTCGTCGGCGGCGAATCGGATCTGCTGGTGCAGGTCCTGGACAACACCCGCGACGGTGCGGCCTACGCCATGGACGGAATGACGTTCACGACGGGTGAAACGGACCTGGTGCGGGATGTTCACGCGGCTTCGGGCTGGACAGGGGCCGGCTACGGGCAGACTCGCGTTGCGGCGCCGTTCGCGATTCTGGACGTGGTGCACGAGGCCGTGCGGTGGATCCGGTCAGTCGACCCGCAAGTGGAACTCGTCTCCCTGGACTTGTTCTGGAGCCCGGACAATCGGGGCATCGCGGGGACTGACGGAGAGCCCGACTACGCTTCGGGGCGCATCGGCGGCACCCACTACCGGCGGGAAAATCCGGGCCAGGGCCGCCCTCCGGCGATCTACCTGGTGGGCGCGGAAAACGAGGACACCGACGAATACGACCGGTTCGTCATCGCCCACGAGTGGGCGCATTACCTGGTCGATACCCTGTCGCGCGACGACAGCATCGGCGGGCATTACGCGCTGGGCGAGCAACTGGACCCGCGTGTCGCATTCAGCGAGGGACTGGCCAATGCGCTGGCCGCAGTCCTGCTTGGGGACAGCGAGTTCATGCACTCGCTCGGACCGCAACAAGGCTACGGCGCGCGGTTTTCCATCGAGAACGTCACGCCCGGACATCCCGGGTGGTTCAGCGAGGCCTCCGTCATGGCTATCGTTTACGATCTCATCGACCCGGTGGGCGACGACGGCATCGACCTCGGGTTCGGTCCGGTTTACCGGATATTGGTCGACGACGTACGAGAGACCCAGGCCCTGACAACCGTTTTTCCGCTCATCCACGCCCTGAAAACGCGCCGGCCGGACTTGTCCGAAGCGATCGATGCATTGGCCGGCGCCCATCGAATCGAACCGGTCACGGACGCGTACGGGAGCGGAGAAACCAATTCCGGTTACCCGGCGAGCGCGGACACCCTTCCGGTCTATTCGAGACTGACGGTGAACGGAGGCCCGGTCAACGTATGCAGCACACCGGACTTCAGGGGCAACGGGGCCGAGGGGAACGGCCTCGGAATCTGGCGATTCCTCACGTTTACAGCAGCGGACGAGCAGAGTCATACGCTGTCGGCCATACCGACTTCGGCGCCGTCCGGCGCGCGTCCGGACCCCCTGGTGAGACTGTACAAAACCGGCCTTTCAGGCGGTGCCCAAAGCCCGCCGGGCGACGCGTGCGCGCCAGGTTATCTTGCTGCCTGTGCCAAGCGGTTTTCGGGCCCGTTGCCGGGGGGCGCCGGCGAATATGTTATGGAAGTGGCCGAGGCGACGAACGCGAGACGCAACACAACCGTTCAACCTACCGGCCGGGTGTGTTTCGATGTAACGGTGCGGCGCGACACCCCGGCGGGCGTGATCGGACTGAGTTACGAATCCCCAACCGCAGCCTCGTTGGGGCAGCCTCTCGAGGTTCGGATTGCCATCACGTCTCCACACCGCGTCGACTCGTTGACCGCCGACGTGTACGCGCACGAAGGCTTGACTGTATCGGCGCCGAGCTTCGTGGCGCCACAGGTCGAGGCCGGGAAATCGGTCCAATGGGTCCTGACGGTCACGCCTTACGTGGAGGGCGCGTTGCGGTTTTCCGTGCTCGTTCAGGGCAAAATCGACGGAGAAAACCAGGCCGCGCAACTCACAGTGCCCGTTCAGGTCGGCAACATGAGTTCGACGCGCGAGAGGCTATAATGCGGGCAGAGGAAACCCGCGGTCAGCGCACCGCCGGGGCCAAAAGGAGTTGGTCATGCTGATATTGACGCGGCGCATTGGCGAGGCTTTCGTGATCGGTAGCGACATAACGATAAGCGTCGTCGGGGTGAAGGGCAACCAGGTTCGCCTGGGGATCGACGCGCCCGAAGACGTGTCTGTCTTTCGTGCAGAAATCGCCGAGCGGATGAGGCGCGAAAAGGCATCGCTCGAAGCGGCGGAGAACGACGCTGCATCGGCGTGAGCGCCCCGAAGTGCTATTGCCGATGGTTTTTCGTCCGCACCGATAGCCGAAACCGGTCCCGAATCAGTTCAAAATCCTCGGCGGAACCGTTGAAAAAGAGTTCCCCGGTGGCCTCGTCCAGTTCGAAGAGTCCCGCTTCGTTGCCGCCAATCAGGCAGTAGCGGAGAGGGATGTCCACCGGGGCGCGGTCGAACACCGTGCCAAGCGATATGCGCGTACAGTAATCGGCCAGGCTCAGGTAGTCCGAGACGGCATCGGCGCCGTATGCCGGGGACTCCGGAACGGCGGCTGCCGACACCACGACCGTTTGATCCACCGAGCGCTCCCTGTCGCTCGCCCTGACGGTCAGCTTGAACTTTACAAGGCCGTCCTGGAAATCCTCCTCCGAACCATTGAAGAAGAGTTCGCCGGTGCGCTCGTCCAACTCGAAAAACCCTGTATCGGTGCCGCCGACCAAGCGGTAACGCAGCCAATCCGTGCCCTGTTCCCCAACCGGAATGGCGCCGAGAGAGACGCCGCGCGCGGCTACCGGGATCGCCTCTGCGGCGCATGCGCGGTACCGCAACGCAAAGGTGCGATTGGTGTCGTCAGGCATCTCGACGCGTACACCGTACGTGCCGGGATTGAGCGTCGAAGAAACCCACTCGCCGGACGCGTCGGCGAATTTACGGCGGCAAAGCACGGTCCCGCCGGCGTCTTCAAGACCTAGTTCCGCTTCCGTGTCCGGAAGGCGAAGGGCGAGGCAGATACGCCGGACTTCGGTGAGTGTGAAGCGAACAACGGCGATTCCTTTTCCGGCGCCGTGAAAGTGCGCAATGGGAACTCCGGAGGCATCGAGTGCGGTGATGTCGCCGAGGTTGGCGCCACCGGAAAACGCCGACTCTGCCTCGGGTTCGGCAGGCGTTGCCAATAAGGCAGCCTCAACGAGGGAGAATTTGAACGAGGCCAGATGGTCCCGGTGGCCGACCGTTACGACGTAGTGAATGCCGCTTCTCGACGCGGTAAAGGTCAACCGGCCGTTACGGCAGTTTTCACCGGATCCGTTCATGGCACCGGCAAGCAGCGTACCGGCGGCCTCGTAAATGGCCACGCAAGAAGGATATCGAGGTGTGCCGTACCGCACGATGCATTCGACAAATTGCAACGTATAGGCGCGCCCCGCCACGAGTTCGACGGCCGTGACCTCACCATCGCCGAGCCGCGTGGCGCGGCACGCAAAGCGCAGGGTATGGGCGAGAAATCGCTGCGGACCTGGGGCTAGTTCATGATGTTCGAACATGATCGTCCTCCGGTGTGAGGTTCGGGTGAATCCAGGGAGGCGGGAATTAGGAGCGCGGCAGCGCTCCAATAATTGACTGCCCCAGGCGCCGGTGAAGAGGCTTGGGGCTGAGCGCGCGTAAAAGTGAATGGCTCGTCAGACTTGTCGGCACGGTCCCTGTGCACGTTTGTTCATTAGTTCGATTTTATGAGAATTTTTGTTCTCTCACAATCGGATCATTCATCCGGGCTGTGCTGGTCAAGCGCGAAAATCAGCGACTGTGCCAACACAACGTGCGCCGCCAACGGCGGAAACGGGTGGATGTCAGCGTCGCGTATTGCGAAATACACACTCGAGCGGCGCGCCAGCGCACCGAGTTCGGAATCGGTGATCGCCACGACGGGGACCTTACGCGCATGCGCCGCGTCGATGGCGTCCAGGACATCGGGCGAATCCGCTCCCAGTCCGACGGCGAGCAGGAGGTCGCCGGGGCCTAATGTTGCAACCTGCCGGGCGAGCTTTGCCGCAAGACCGCCCGGCACACTGCAGGCGCGCTTGAGACCGGTCAGTCCATGCGCCAAGCACATGACAATCGGCCGGGCACGGCCGCGGCCGATGACATGAACCGCACGTGCCGCCCGCAAGAGCCGCACCGCCTCGGTCAAGCTGTCGGTGTCTACGTGCTCCTTGAGTTCTTCGATTGCCAGGACCGACGCGTCGCTCAGCGCCCGAAGCGCACCGTACGCGTCCTGCCCGCGCGCCGCAGCCGTTCGCGCTTCATGCTCGCGCATTCGTTCCCGATACGAACGCTCCGCCCGTAGCAGCCGCGCCCGAAAAAGCTGCTGCAGTTCAGAATAGCCGGAAAAACCGAACTCCTTGGCGAAACGCACCAGGGTGGACGGCTGCACGCCGGTTTCGCCGGCCACTTCGGCGACGGTCTGCAGCGCGAATCGATTGGGTTCGCCGAGCGCGTACTCGGCGATGCGCCTGAGATGCGGACTCAGCGAGTCGAAGTGTCCAAAAAGCATTTCACGAAACGCGCCAAAATCTTTCGGCGGCCTGTATTCGCCTTCGATCACCCCAATTCTCTCACCACAACAAGAACCAACCCCCGATCTAACAAGCCGCGAATCTTAACAAAAGTCCAACGGCTGGCAACCGATTGAGCCTGGCGCACGGCAGGCGCGCGCCATCGAGCAGGCGAAAGCGAATGGCGCGACACGCTGGTTGAAATTGAACGAATTTTCACTTATAGAAAAATAATTGAATTTTTGCTTGGAGCAACGAGCCATAAAA
>VYEH01000359.1:0-363 GCA_009843005.1 Pseudomonadota bacterium
GTCGGAAGCCGGCACCGGGCGTTCTTCCACGGGAAACAGCGATTCGCCCGTGTCCAGGTCGAAGACGAATGTGAACCCCATCTTGGTCTGCTGGATAGACACGTACCGTTCCTCGCCATCCTTTTGGATCGTCGCTATCAGCGGATGGCCCGGAAGGTCGTAGTCGTAGACATCGTGGTGGACGATCTGGTAGTGCCAGGCGACTTCCCCGGTGTCTGCGGACAGCGCCACTGTCGCCGTCGCGTAGGGAATCGGAAACGTCCGCGTGCCGCCGTAGAAGTCCGACGACGCGCTGGTCGTAGGCAGGGAGACGAGGTTGCGCTACGTGTCGGCGCTCAGCGTTGACCAGACGTTGGCCGACCC
>VYEH01000359.1:373-7658 GCA_009843005.1 Pseudomonadota bacterium
TTGAATTCCCACGCAAGTGCCCCGGTTCGCACGTTGAACGCACGAACGAATCCGTCGCTGGCGTTGACGACGCTGTCTTCCACGCCCACGGCCGCGATCACCCGGTCGCCGACGACGATGGGTCCGGACGTGGTATGCCGGGGTCCGACGCCATTGCCTTCGAAATCCCAGTGAGTGACGTAGCCTGGGTGACCCATGGCCGCACCGAAGTCACCGCAAGAGGCGCCCGTATCCCCGTCGATGGCGTAGATGTTGCCGTGAACATCGCCCTTGAATACGCGCTTCTCGCACGCCTGTCCCGGTTGCGGCGATTCGGCCTCCCAGTACGCTACGCTCCGGCAGCGGGCATCACGTCGGGGCTCGTCGATCAGGCCGAGCCCGCCCTCGTCGGCATGCGGGTCGAACCGCCATCGCTCTTCGCCCGTGACGGGATCGACGGCGAACACCCGGTTTAGCGCCGTGCAGAAATAGAGCGTGTCGTTGGCATGGATGGGCGTGGCCTCGAGCCAGGAGGCATCCCCGGAGCGATGGATCCACGCAATCTCGAGTTCGGAGACGTTGCCCGTGTGAACCTCGTCCAGCTCGGAATACTGTGCGCCTCCGGGTTGCCCGCCGAAGGTCGGCCACCAGGAAGAATCCTGTGCCGCCGCCGTACCTGCGAACATGCCCAGTACGACCGCCGCTACGGTACCCGCGGACATGCCCGGTACGGCCGCCGCTGCAAGAACGATTGGCTGGAATTGTTCCGAACGATGATGCATTGCGACCCTTTCTTGTGGGGAAATTCGACCGCATTGTTGTACAGTTTCGCGCATCAGGCAATCGGCTGCGGCAGAGCAGGCGGTTGCGCCACCTGGTCGGAAAACGGCAACCAGGCCAGCGCGGACAGGTCGCGGAGAAATTTGACTTGAACCCGGGCCCGCACCCCGGTATAAGCCCTGCGCAGTGCGCGCGGCGTACGGAGAGGAGCATGCCATGAGTGACGACCTGATCTTTTTCACCCATCCACAGTCGCGCGGACGCATCGCGCGATGGATGCTGGAAGAAGTAGGCGCCGAGTACCGGACCGAGGTCGTCGAGTACGGCGCCGAGATGAAATCGCCGCCCTATATCGACATCAACCCCATGGGCAAGGTGCCGGCGATCACCCACCGCGGCCATGTGGTGACCGAGACGGCGGCAATATGCGCATACCTTGCCGATGCTTTTCCGGACGCCGGACTGGCTCCAACGCCAGAGGAACGAGGGGCGTACTATCGATGGCTGTTCTTCGCCGCCGGACCGCTGGAAGCGGCGGTGATCAATCACCACCTTGAGTTTGAAGTGCCCGAGGAGCGCCAGGGGATGATCGGGTACGGGACATACGGCACGGTGATGGACGTGCTGGAGTCCGAACTTGCAAAGACCGACTACGCGGCAGGGTCCCGCTTTACGGCGGCAGACGTGTACCTGGGCTCGCACATCGGCTGGGGCTTCCAATTCGAAACGATCGAAAAACGCACGTCCCTGGTAAAGTACTGGGCCCGCCTCGAAGGTCGGCCGGCGCGGCGGCGGGCGGAGGAGCTGGACAACGCCCTGTTGGGCTCTGACTCGTGAACAACGATGCCGTGAGCATGTCTATCGAACATGCCGATTCGTTAGAGCTGGAAAAATCCTTGAAACTGAGTGAAATGCCGGCAACGGGACCCACGATTCCACGGGACACGACTGCGAGGCCGATTCATGGACAATGCAACACAGACTGAACTTGACGCCGCCGTGCTGCGCCGCTTGCTGCAGCATCTGGACGAAAACAAGGACGTGCAGAACATCGAATTGATGATCCTGGCGAAGTTCTGCCGTAACTGCCTGAGCAAGTGGTACGTGGCCGCGGCGACCGATCACGGTCTTGAGGTGGATATCGAGGAGGCCCGCGAGCGCATCTACGGCATGCCATACGCACAGTGGAAGCGCGACCATCAGCCGCCGGCCACCGGGGATCAACTCCGGCGATTCAAGGAAGCGACTGGAGGCTAGCTGAGTCGAGCCGCCTCGGGAAAGGTCAACTACCGGGTCAGCGCCAGTTCTGTTCCCACTCCCGGACGAGTTCCCCGGTCAGTTCGGGCAATTCGTCGGCCAGGTCGTTGCGCTCGCCCGGATCTTCGGTAATGTCGTACAGCCGCCAGGGAGTCTCCGTCCCCATCCCGCCTGCCGCGGGCGTATTGATGATCTTGTAATCGCCCCGGATCAGCGCGCCCCCGGTGCCCCTCGACCAGCCCACCGCGTCTCTGGGCGAATAGACCGCGGCGGATTCCCCGGTCAAGTGCGGCCAGAAGGAGCGCCCCAGGATGCCGTTGATTTCCCGGCCGCGGTAGCTCCCGGGTCCCGGATGTGCGCTGCCGGCGATATCGAGGAACGTCGGCAGGATGTCCAGCATGCTCATGAAGGTGCGGTTGACCTGCTCGCCCGGCACGGCCGCAGGGTAGTGAACGAAGGCGACTGCACGCAGCCCGCCTTCGCTGAAAGTCCCCTTGTACCCCTGCAGCGGCGCGGTGCCCGCTTCGGCGAAGCCTCGGCCGTGGTCGACGAAGGAATTCGGGCGGCCCCAGTTCTCAAATCGGTTGTCGATGAAGTCCGGTGGCGCCGGATGCACGCCCGGAGCGGTCGGCAAGACACCGTAAGCAGCCGTGGAGGCGCCGTTGTCGGAGCTGAAAATGATGACGGTATTCTCCAGTTGGCCCCTTTCCGCAAGGAAATCGACCAGGCGGCCGACGTTGAAGTCCAGATTCTCGACCATGGCCGCGTACAATTCCTGGCCTCGGGCGTAGCCTCTCCGATCCTCTGCGGATAACTCCTCCCAGGGTGGAGCGACCGGTTCAAAGTCGTCCAGTATTGCGCCCTCCGGAATGACGCCCAGCTCCGTGGCTCTCGCCACCCGGGCTGCCCGCAACGCGTCGTAGCCTTCGTCGTAGCGTCCCGCGTAGCGATCCAGCCAATTATCAGGAGCATGCAAGGGCCAGTGGGGTGTGGTGTAGGGAACGAAACCGAACCACGGCGGCTCACCGGAGCCGATGAACTCGATCATCCTGTCAGTGTAGTAGTCCGTGGTATAGAAATCCTGCGGCAAGTCGTCGTATTCGACGGTCTCGCCGTCCGATCGATACAGGCTGTAGTCGTCCCAGAGGATCTCGGGAAAGTGACTGGCCGAGGCGCCGAGCTGCACGAAGGAGCGATCGAATCCCCGCGTCGAGGGCGTATACCCGTCTTCCAGGCCAAGGTCCCACTTGCCGGCCATGTAGGTCTCGTATCCTGCGTCCTGCAGCAGTTCGGGGATGATCGCCCAGTTCAGGCTCAGCCGATTGGCCCGTTCACGACTGGGCTGGGTCGGTCGAATCTCGAGCGCTTCGGTGACGTTTGCGCTGGCCATCATCATGACCCGCGTCTGCTGGCAGGCGCTGTGAGTGCGGAAGTTCGTCAGGCGCACGCCGGCGAAGGCCAGTTCGTCGACAGTGGCGGCGGCAATCTCGCTGCCGAAGGCGCCGATGTCGGTATAGCCCAGGGCATCGGCGACGATGAAGAGAATATTGGGCCGGGATACTGCGGAGGTTTCTGCGGGCGCGCCGGCGGGGCTGTCGGCGGCAGTGTCCGAAGCGGGACCGGCAGGGGAATCTACTGGTTGGCCCTGGTCCTGGGAGCACGCAGCCAGCGCAACGAACATGGCCAGGGCCACGAGTCTGATCCGGAGTTTCATCCGTGCACCCCCTCTAGTCGATGTTGCTCTCGTCGCGGTACATGACCCGATGGCGTCGGGTCCGTATCCATTCTTCGATCTGTTCCCCGGTCCAGTAGTGCCCCGGATCGAACCGGTCCCAATTGACGATTTCGTCAAGCCGTTTCTTCCAGCGCTTGTAGGGCGCCTTCTTCGGCGGCCCGAAGCACATGATGTCCAGCACCGACAGGTCCTCGGGGATCCCCAGCAGGGGCTTCATGGCCTCCTGCGCCTCCTGCTGGCCGATGGCGGTGATCCACCAGACGTTGTAGCCCAGAGCCGCCGCCGCCAGGTGCGCCGACATGGTGGACGCGGCCACGCTCTGCAGCAGGATGCGCTCGGCGTTCTCCTTGTACATGTCGTTGAGCGGCGAGTCGTCGTCCCGCAGCACCGGGAATGCCCGCACCCACCGGAAGTCGGATGCCACCACGACGACTCCGGGCGCCGTTCCGATCCCCCGGTAATCGGGCGTGGGGAACTTCATCTTGAGTTTGGCCCGCCGGCGCTGTTCGGCGACGAAGTATTCGGAGATCCTGAGCTTGGTTTCCGGCTTTGTGACGACAATGTAGTGCCATGGCTGCGCGTTCGCGCCGGAAGGTCCGTGCCGGGCGGCATCCAGGATCAGCTCGTAGTGTTCTTTCGGAACCTCGTAGTCCGGGTCGAACGCCCGCACGGTCATCCGCGTTCGCACCACTTCCATCAGGGCGTCGTAGCGATCACGGTGGATCGGGAATGATTGTTCGGTCACGAGGCGGGTTCCGGAAGCCCTCAATAACGCCGATTGACGGCGAACCGCGCCAGCTTGATCAGACCTTCCCTGTATGGGGTCTTCGGGATTCGATCCAGGGCCCGTATCGCGGTTTCGGCTTCTTCCCGTGCGCGCTCCGCCGTGTACTGCAGCCCTCCGGTGGCCTGGATGGCCAGGTGGATGGAGGTCAGGTTCTGCGTGCCTCCGGTTTCTATTGCCTCGCGAATCATGTGCCGTTCCGCTGCACTGCCCCTGTCCATGGCGTAGATCAACGGCAGAGTCGACTTGCCTTCAGCCAGGTCATCGCCGATGTTCTTGCCCAGTTCCTCGGCGGTGGCGTTGTAGTCCAGGGCATCGTCGACGAGTTGAAACGCAAGGCCCAGGTGTCGGCCGTAATCCACCAGGGCTTTCCGGGCTGTCTTGTGACGCCCTGCAAGGATTGCCGCACATTCCGCGCCCGCCTCGAACAGCTTGGCGGTTTTGCGAAAAATCACCTCGAGGTAGTCGGTCTCGGCGAGGTCCGGGTTATTGCAGTGCATGAGCTGCAGCACTTCGCCTTCCGCGATGGTATTGGTGGCGTTGGCGAGAACGTCGAGAATGTCCATCTCGCCGACCTCGACCATCATCTGAAACGCTCTTGAATAAAGGAAGTCGCCCACGAGAACACTGGCCTGATTGCCGAACACCGAGTTGGCCGTCTTTCTTCCCCGGCGCAGCGCGGACTCGTCCACCACGTCGTCGTGGAGCAGGGTCGCGGTGTGGATGAACTCGATGATCACCGCCACTGGAACGTGCTCGGTTCCCTTGTAACCGCAGGCGCGCGCGGCCAACAGCACCGCGAGCGGGCGCAATCGCTTGCCCCCGCCGTGGATGATGTGGTGAGCCACCTGGTTGACCAGGGCGACATCGCTGCCCAGACGCTGGAAAATCAGCCGGTTGACGGCGGCCCAGTCGTTGTTTACGAGGGATCTGAGCGCTTCCAGGGACGTTGCGCTAAGGTGGGTTTCGGCGGCTTGCATCGTGCGCATAATGCCCGATACGAGACCGTTTGGCGAGAATGCCTTGCGATCCCGCACCGGGCCCGCGAATACTGATACCTGCAAGACATGCACGCAGCCGAACGACTCAGACCCGTGACGTATCGATCCGTCGGCGCGATGGCGTTGCCGGTGATCGTCTCCAATGTGTCGACACCCCTGATCGGGATCGTCGATACGGGGGTGGTGGGCCAGATTCCCGATCCGGCCTACATTGGCGCCATTGCCGTGGGCGCGCTGATCTTTTCATTCGTTTTCTGGGCATTCGGGTTCCTGCGGATGGCCACCACAGGGCTGACTGCGCAGTCCTGGGGGGCCATGGACATAGACGAAGTTTGCGCCAATCTGGGACGGGCATTGCTGGTCGCGGTTGCCGCCGGCGCAACCATGATCGCGGTCCAGTGGCCGATCCGCGAGATCGCCTTTCTCGCCATCGACGGCAGCGACCGGGTCGAGGCGCTGGCGGGCACGTACTTCGACATCCGGATCTGGAGCGCGCCGGCCACGCTCGCCAACTACGCACTGCTGGGGTGGTTCATCGGCCTGGGGCGCACCGGCACCGGCCTCGCGCTGCAACTGGTGCTCAACATCACCAATATCTGCCTGGACGCGCTGTTCGTGCTCGGTTTCGGCTGGGATGTACGGGGCGTCGCCGCCGGCACGGTTCTGGCCGAATACCTGGCCGCTGCGGCAGGCTTGTACTTCGCCATGCGCCACATACGGGGGATGGGCGGGCAGTGGTCGCTGGCACGTTGGCTGGATGCAGCACGCCTGAGGCGAACGATCGCGGTGAGCCGGGACATCATGATTCGCTCGCTGGCGCTGATCTTTGCATTTGCCTGGTTCACGGCGCAGGGCGCCAAGCAGGGCGACGTGATTCTCGCGGCCAACGCGGTTTTGATGCACTTCGTATCGATGGGGGCGTTTCTGCTCGACGGATTTGCGTTCGCGGCCGAGGCGCTGGTGGGACGCGCGCTGGGCGCCGCCCGGCGTGCGGGCGTCAGGGAGGCCGTGCGGCTGACGACCTATTGGGCGGCGGGCACGGCGGTCGTCATCGCGATTGCAGTGGCGCTGCTCGGAGCCCTGTTCGTGGACATATTGACCGTGGATCCCGCTGCCCGTGCCGCCGCGCGCGAGTATCTTCCCTGGGCGGTTGCGTCCCCACTGCTGGGCGTGTGGGCGTTCCAGTTGGACGGTATCTTCATCGGCGCGACCCGTGCGGCCGACATGCGGCGGGCCGGACTGGCGTCGCTGGCGATATTCCTCGCGGCCTGGTGGGCGCTGACGCCGTTCGGAAATCACGGGCTCTGGGCGGCAATGTGCGTCCACTGGATTGCCCGCGCCGGCACGTTGTTGTACTACTATCCGGCGTTGATTCGATCGGTTCCCGTCGACGGCGAAGCGGTTCACGAAAATTGACCCCGCTGGGTGAAGTCAATAAAATTCGCGCGTTTCAGGGCCCGCATCGATCCCGGGCCGGCAGGAGTTTCCCCACATGTACGCGGTGTTTCGTTCAGGCGGCAAGCAGTACCGTGCCAGCGAGGGCGATCGCGTTCGCGTGGAGCGCCTGGATGCGGAAGAAGGCGATGCGGTGGAGTTCGACCAGGTGCTGATGGTGGGCGATGGCGCAGACGTAACGCTGGGTACTCCGCTGGTTGAAGATGGCTGCGTGCAGGGGGTTGTTACCGCCCAGGGGCGCGGCAAGAAAATCGTGGTGACGAAATTCAAGCGCCGCAAGAACTACAAGCGGAT
>VYEH01000359.1:7668-10426 GCA_009843005.1 Pseudomonadota bacterium
ACGCTGCCGAGTCCACCTGATCACGGAGGAGACGAGTTATGGCACACAAAAAGGCAGGCGGCAGTTCCAAGAACGGCCGCGACTCCGAATCCAAACGGCTTGGCGTGAAGCGTTACGCCGGCGAGCATGTGCTGGCCGGCAATATCATCATCCGGCAGCGGGGAACGAAGTTCCATCCCGGCGTCAACGTCGGGCTGGGCAAGGATTACACGATCTATGCCACAGCTCCGGGTCGGGTGACCTTCGAGACCAAGGGCCCGAAGAACAGAAAGTACGTCAGCGTAGTTCCATCCTGACGCAGTTCCCGTTTCGGGCCGAACCGGAACGGTAACCCGATTTCTACAAGATCCCTGTCTTCGTCAGCACCGGTTGGTGCGGTAGATGCAGTTGCTGCCGATCATTGCGGTCCCTTTTTCGCTCGCACACCGGTTGGTGGAGATTGCGGTTTGTTTCCGCGTAGCATGAGTCCATGAAGTTTGTCGACGAGGCAACCGTACAGGTGGAGGCGGGCCGCGGCGGAAACGGCTGCGCCAGCTTTCGCCGGGAGAAGTTCGTGCCGCGGGGCGGCCCGGACGGCGGTGACGGCGGGCATGGCGGCAGCGTCTATCTGATCGCCAAATCCGGCATCAACACGCTGGCGGAATTTCGGGTTCAGCGCCGCTTTGCCGCGGAGAACGGCCACGGCGGCGCCGGCCGCCAACGGACCGGCGCGTCGGGCGAAGCCCTCTATGTCCCCGTCCCGGCCGGGACGATGGTATCCGACATCGATACGGAGGAAGTCCTCGGAGACCTGACTGTCGCCGGGCAGGCGCTCAAGGTTGCCCAGGGCGGCCGCGGCGGCCTGGGGAACACCCGCTTCAAGAGCAGCGTCAACCGTGCGCCACGCAAGTTCACCACGGGTGACCCCGGCGAAAAGCGGCGTCTGGCCCTTGAACTCAAGCTCCTGGCGGACGTCGGCCTGGTGGGATTGCCGAACGCGGGCAAGTCGACGCTGTTACGGGCACTTTCGGCCGCGCGGCCGAAGGTCGCCGACTACCCGTTCACCACCCTGAGTCCGCACCTGGGCGTGGTCCGCATCGAGGCGGACCGCAGTTTCGTCGTCGCGGACATTCCCGGCTTGATCGAGGGCGCTGCCCAGGGCGCCGGACTCGGTATCCAGTTTCTCAGGCACCTTCAGCGCACCCGGTTATTGGTACACGTGGTTGAGGTGGCGGAATCCGGCGTCGCCACGACGCCAGAGGATGCCGTCCGTACCATTGAATCCGAACTGGAATCCTACTCCGAAAGCCTGTCGGCGCGGCCCCGCTGGCTCGCCGTCAACAAGCTGGACCTGTTGCCGGGCGATCAGTGGGACAATGCTGTCGATTCGTTGGTCACGGCCCTGGAGTGGAAGGGTCCCGCGTTCGGTATCAGCGCGGCGACCGGAGAAGGAACCGGGGCGTTGGCCCGTTCGGTCATGGATTACCTGGAAGCATCAGACACTGGCGTGTAAGGAGGCGTTCAAAGATGGTTTCAGCACCTGAGGGTCGGCCAAAACTGCGGATTTTGGCCAGAAATTGAACTCGCGTCGGACGATGGCCCGTGTGCAGACTATGGTTTGGTGAATCATGATTGAGGGTGAGATATGCCCTCTGTTACCTTTGATACGCTTGCGACAGTGCGCGAGCTGCAAGCAGCGGGGTTTGAGGCCCAACAAGCCGAAGCCCTCGTGACCGCCATGAGCCAGGAAAGAAAGGATCACGTTACAACGGACAAGCTCGATGCTGCGGTATCCAGGCTCGAAGCTGCGCTTGCGGCTGCGGTGAGCAAGATGTTGCTGTCGCAGATCGCCATTGCCGGGGCGTTGTTCGCGGCGCTCAGGCTCTTCGGCGGCGCATAGTCCCTACCGGCCTCACGAATCCTGTGGCGCGGCTCCCCGCGTTCACATGGCAGAGCCGTTCACAAGGAAGTGAACCCAGATGCTGGCGAAGTATCCGATGACGATTGTCCAACTCCACTTTAGGTGGCCGAAGAACGTGTAGATGCCTCGCGCCTGCCCCATCACGGCGACGCCTGCGGCAGAGCCCACCGACAGCATCGATCCTCCGACACCGGCGGTCAGCGTGATCAGGAGCCACTGGCCGTGGCTCATTGTCGGGTTCATCTCAAGCACCGCAAACATCACGGGGATGTTGTCGAAGAGCGCCGAGGCGAAGCCGACAATGATGTTGGCGGTGGTGGGGCCGAGTACGCCGTACATGAAGTCGGAACCCGCGGCCATGTAGCCGAAGGCGCCGAGTCCTGCCACGCACAGCATGATCCCGTAGAAGAACAGCAGGGTGTCCCATTCGGCCCGTTGCAGGTTGCGGTAGATGTCGTACTGGGCGTCTGAAGAAGCCGCGTCCCTGTGCGAATCGCCTTCCAGCGAAAGGGCGTTTTCGTTCATCACGCGCTCGGAGGAATCGGCAAACCGGCCGCCGCGTGTTTGCAGGTAATAGCCATAGAGCTTCAGCAGGCCGAGCCCGGTCATCATGCCGACCACCGGGGGAAGGTGCAGGAACGTGTGGCCGACAACGGCCATGGTGATCGTCAACAGGAACAGTCCGGCGACGACCCAAGTGCCCTGGCGAATCCGTGCCTGTTCTTCGATGCCTTCCGGCTGTCCGTCCGGGACCGCCAGGCTCAACAGCCCGCCCGTCACCAGCCAGTTGACCAGCGACGGCACGACCAGCGCGAAGAACTGGTGGAATTCCACCTGGCCGGCCTGCCAGACCATCAG
>VYEH01000107.1:0-512 GCA_009843005.1 Pseudomonadota bacterium
TCATTGACCGCGAACACCACCGGGCGCATGTCAACGGACACGCTCTGGACCTCACGCCTGTGGAGTTTCGCCTGCTCGGCGTGCTACTTGGGCATCCCGGCAGGGTATTCTCCCGCAACCAGTTGATGGATCGGGTTTACAGGGATAGCCGCGCCGTCAGCGATCGAACAATGGATAGTCATATCAAAAACTTGCGACGTAAAATTCGAGAGTTTTTGAGCGATGAGGAAGTGATTCGCACCGTCTACGGTGTTGGCTACAAGCTGGAATAACTACGAGCCGTCCCGAGCGTGGGCCTTCTCCATGGCCTCGATGAGTGGCAGCCGGATTCCCGACAGGTACCGTACCATCGCGCCGCCCGCCGTACAGACATAGTCGATGTCCGCCGTATCGACGAAACTCGCAGCCGCCGTGACCGTGTCGCCACCTCCGATGACCGAATAGCCCGGCGAGGCTGCGATCGCCTGCCATATGGCACGTGTTCCCGCGGCAAATTCGGCTTGTTCGTAGAC
>VYEH01000107.1:522-3839 GCA_009843005.1 Pseudomonadota bacterium
CCATTGACGAATATGGTTTTCGCGGCGCTGAGTTCGGTTGCGTATGCCGCAATTGTCCGTTCACCGATATCCAGGAACAGGTGCTCTGCGGGAAGATCCGCAACGGCGATCTCGCGACGTTCGCCGGACTCGGAATAAGCCAGATCAAGGGGCATGGCAATCCTTCCGGGGTATTCCTGCAGGTAACCTGCGGCCTGAGGAACGAAGACGTCCAGTCCGCGATCCTCGAGATATTGCTCCTGCTTGCAGCCGAGGCGGTTGCCGCTGGCCAACAGCATCACTTCGCCGGTAATGCCGCATGCCAGGATCCGGTCGGCCGTTCCCGATGCGAGAACCGGATCCATCATTCCGAAGGCATCGGAAATCTTCGCTCCCCCAAGGACGAACACGCAGGGGTGCTCGGGCGCGTGCATGACACGGTCCAGGGCCGCGACTTCGTCCGCCAGCAGAATGCCGGCGGCGGTGGGTTTGAGTTCCTGAAAGGCCACCATGGAAGGTGCGTTGCGGTGGGCGGCGGCGAAGGCGTCGTTCACGTAATAGTCGATCAACGGCGCCAGGCCGCGGACGAGATACGTGTCCAGCATCTCCTCCGGCGCCAGTTTCACGGCAGTCTCGAAGGTCGAGATTTCCTCGCTCAGGTAGCGAAGGTTGCCGAGCAGAATCGCCTCTCCGGGCCGCAGGGCCTTGACCGCTTCCCGGGCCGCGGGTCCCGCCACATCATCGATGTAGGCAACGGGTCGGCCCAGATACCCGGTCAGCTTTTCGGTATGTTCCTCGAGAGGGATCAGGTTCTGATAGTCCAGCGTGTCGCCCTGGTGGGCGATCAGGGCGAGTTTGGCGCCGCCATCGAGCAGGTGCCGTATGGTCGGGAGGCTTTTCCGGATACGGTTCTCGTTGACGATCCCTTTCGTCTGCACATCGATGGGTGAGTTGATATCGACCCTCAGCAGCACGGTCTTGCCGCCGTAGTCGAAATGATCGAGACGGGTCATGTTCGCCACGGTTATCTCCAGATCGGGCGGGCCCGGTTCAACCTGGGCCCGCGCAGTTCAGCGCCCACTCGACGCGTGACGGTCAGCGATACAGATCGCGCTGCGGTTGCCTGCATCCGGCAGGCCGGATCGAAGTCGCTTATTTCCAGTAGGGCAGGCCGAGGTACCGGTTGGTATCGCCGACGGCCTTCAGACGGTCCGTCTCCATGGCCATGGCCGCGCGTACGCCGTCGATGGATTCGGGTATGGTCACCGACTCCTGCGGGATATGGATGCCGAACATGATGTCCCTTCCGGACTTCACCAGGGTGTCTTCCCATACGGGCACTTCGTATATGTCTCCCCTGGAAAACCCCAGGTCGCGTGCGTACTTGAAGATCGAAGCGTTGCCCAGGAATCCCTGGTCGGTGGAGACCACGCGGATTCGGTCGTGTGCCTCGAACAGTTCCCTGGCCTCGTCCACGGAAAGGTCGTCCTTCGGTGTGGCAAGAACGGAGATGAAATGGCCGTGAGTGATCGGCGTGTGGACCAGCAGCCCTGTGGCGTCCACGTGAGGCATGATGGTCATCAGGTCCACCGCCTGATGGTTGGGCGCCTTGTCCACCTGCAGGGCGTTGACGATGCCCCGGTGGTAGTCGCCGGGATCCGCCACCCGCCGGACGATCGTAATCGCCACGCGTTCCACTCCCGGGCCCCGGTCGAGGCAGTCGATGGTCCGGATCAGGCCGGTGGTATTGCATGACGTCAACTTGAGGAACTGGGCGTTCAGGCCCTGTTCGTAGTTCGCATAGCCGTGGAAGAAGACATCGGCGACCTCGTCCTTCTCACCGCCCTGGAAAACGGCCTTGTTACCGTGCTTGATGTAGAGTTCCTTGTTCTTCGCGCCGATCCCGCCAGGAGCCGCGTCGAGAACGACGTCCACTTCGGACAGCACTTCGTCCATCGTTCCGACAACCGGGACGCCGGCGGCTTCCAGGGATTCGCACGCGTCGTCGTAGGCCGCGAACAACCTGTAGGGCATGCCCCTGTCACGCAGCGCCTGTACCGTAAGCGTCGGCGCCGCATCGACGACGCCCACCAATTCCATGTCCTCCTGCAACGCCACGCCGTCGGCGAGACGCTGTCCGATGACGCCAAAACCGGATACCAGGACCTTGACCATTCTTCATACTCCGTAAACTAGAAAGAATGGATCATACATTGCATTGGCCATAGGCGTACTGTAGAGTCGGTCGCCGTTCAAAGCCGTTCATACAGAGATAAAATCCCCATGGACGTATTCCCCAGTACCGGCCCGCACCTGCACATCGTGCTGAATCATTTCCCGCTGATCGGGAGCGTTTTCGTCCTTGGGTTGCTGATCGCCTCGGCTTACATGAAGAACGACGACATGCGCAGGGTCAGCCTGATCCTTTTCGTGGTTCTGGGCCTGCTGGCGATTCCCACCTACATCACCGGCGCGGCGGCCGGCTGGGCCTACCAGGGCCGGCCGGACATGTCAGCCCAGATTCTGGATGCCCATCGCGACGCAGCGTTGCTCGCGTTCACATTTATCGGCCTGACCGGCGTCGCGTCGTGGCTCGTGCTGTGGCGGGAACGCCGATACGCACGTACATCCAACGCGGGATTTATTGCTGTGTTGGTGCTTGGCTTCGTATCACTGCTGACGATCATTGAAACCGGCAGCCTTGGCGGCACGGTCATTCGGCCGGAACTTCGCGAGGGCGCGATGGCCGAGCCCATGGGGTTGACAGCCGGAATCGAAACGGCCATTCAGAGCATCATCTGGGCCTGGCCATCCATGGAAGCGGTGCACTTCGTCGGGATGGCGGTGCTGTTCGGCGTCGTGCTGCTGGTGGGACTGCGTGTACTCGGTGTTGCCCGGAGCGTGCCGTATTCCGCAGTGCACCGGCTGTTGCCGCTCGGGGCGCTGGCACTGCTGGTCAACATCGTGACCGGCATGTTCTTCTTCATTGCCGACTCGGGCCGCTACGTTGCCATGGACGGGTTTCCCCCGAAGATCATGTGGCTGATGGTGGGCGGCTTGGCCATTATCTACTTCACGATCTTCGACGACATCTGGGATGTGAAGTCGGATGAAGACGCCCCCGCGCGGGCCAAGGTCATGGCGGCGTTAACAATGTTTTCGTGGGCTGCGGTGCTGATATTCGGCCGGCTGTTGCCCTACTACGGAGAGGGGGGCTAGGCCATGGGCGGTTTCCTGTTTGCTCTATCAGTTGTCGTTTCAACTTTCGTGGTCGTCCTCGTTCTCGCCTACGTCATCGTCTGAGAAGCTGACGCCAGCGACAGCGGTTAACCTGGAGA
>VYEH01000107.1:3849-10365 GCA_009843005.1 Pseudomonadota bacterium
TTTCTAAGCTGGTTGGAGGGCACGGCCTATTCGGAGTGGATTGTCGCCGGGTTGCTGGGTTGGCCGCTGATGCTTTCCATGCACGCCATCGGGCTTGCGGCCGTCGTCGGCATCATGTTCGCGATCAGTCTGCGAATGCTTGGGCTCTTCAAACCGATCCCGTATACGGGCCTGGGCTCGCTGCTGGCCTTCGGCTGGGTGGGAATCATCGTCAACGCCTTTTCGGGGCTGTCGCTGTTCATGGCGCAGGCAACGTTCTATATCACCAGCGTTCCGTTCCTGGTCAAGATCACCTTCGTCATCCTCGGCATCGCCAATCTGCACCTGACCCAGAGGGCGCTTCGAGAGGAAGCCGATGCCTGGCAATCGTCGGGAACGGTATCCCGGAAGGGAACCTGGCTCGCGATCAGTTCAATGGTGTTCTGGACGCTCGCCGTCGTCTGCGGCCGGCTGATCGCCTATCTCTAGACTCTAGTCGAACGTCTCCCGGAGCCGCCACTGCTGGCGGTCGTCGCGACTGCCGTCGCAGACCTCCAGCGTCAGGTCGCGGATCAGGTGCCCCCGGTCGCCGCCGCCCCCGTGCCGGCTCGGGCCTTCACCGGCCGTCACGCAGTTGCCGGGCGCCGCCAACGACATGACCTTGCCGTTGGGGCGGTGTTCGAATCGCTGGCTGACGCTGCCGTCACAGGGTTCCAATCCGAACTCGCTGCCGGCGGAAAGCCCCGTCGCGGTCATGCACAAATCGAATTCGATCAAGCGAAACGCGCTGTCCGCAATGCCATCCGCGTCGAACGCCTGGTCCACCCCCAATTGGCCCTGGTAGCTGTAACAACTGTGCGTCTGCAAGCCATCCTCGGGTCGGGCATTGGCCTGGAAACCGAGGGTGTCCAGGCAAAACCCTCTCGGTTCGTCCAGTTTGTCCATCAGCGTAACCTCGACGGGAGTCTCGGCGAAGAGACCGCCCGCCAATAGCAACATGCTGACAAATGAAGTGAAAAGAGCCGTCTTATTCATTGTATTACCTAAATTAATTTTCATGAACAGCGTGAACTACCGGAAAGTGGGGTAGCGATTCAGGTTTCTCGAGAGCTTCCCTCAACGCCAAACAGTGCCAAATTACCTGTCGGTGATACTATCCGACTGGTTAAGTGAATCCCAATTGTTGCGAGGGCATGCGGATACCGGGACCATCTGAACACGGAATGTGTGGAATCCAACGGGCCGGATTTGCCGCCGCCCTGATATCCGCTCTGGCGGTGGCCGCCTGCGACACCGTTTCCGAGGACGTTGACTGGCCATACTATCTTGGAGAGGGTAGCAGTCAGCACTCCACCCTCGATCAGATCACGCCGGCGAACGTTCATCGCCTGGAAACAGCCTGGACCTACCGCGCAGGCGGGACAGATCCGAACAACTATTCGCAGATGCAGACCAGTCCGATAGTGGTCCGCGGCATCCTCTATGGCGCATCGCCCCAACTGCACCATTTCGCCCTTGACGCCGAGACGGGCAGAGAACTTTGGCGATTCGATCCCTTTCAGAATGGAGCCACCGCCACCGGCGGCGATTTTGTCCGTGGCGTGACCTACTGGGACGATGGTGCGGACGGGCGCATTTTCCTGACCGCCGGAGCAAGCCTGTTTGCTCTGAATGCACGGAGCGGCAATTCGATCAGCGACTTCGGGCATGACGGCCGCGTGGATCTCAAGGCGGACCTCGGGCGCGATGTCAGCGACCTGTATCTGGTTTCCAACACACCGGGAGTCATCTACGAGGACCTTCTGATACTGCCGGTGCGCGTTTCTGAGGGCCAGCCGGCGGCTCCCGGCCACGTTCGAGCCTACGATGCAATGACGGGCGCCGTCCGGTGGACCTTTCACACCATCCCGCGTCCCGGCGAATTCGGCTATGACACCTGGCCGGAGGACGCCTACCTGCGCGTCGGCGGAGCCAACAACTGGGCGGGCATGTCCGTCGACCGGGAGCGGGGCATCGTCTACGTGCCCACCGGATCCGCCACGCCGGACTTCTTCGGCCGGGACCGGCAGGGCGCCAACCTGTTCGCAAACACGCTAGTCGCCCTGGACGCCGCCACCGGGGAGCGGATCTGGCACTTTCAGGCGGTCCACCACGACATCTGGGACCGGGATTTCCCGGCGCCCCCCAATCTGGTCACACTGACGCAGGACGGTGTCCGGCGCGATGCCGTTGCCCAGATCACCAAGACCGCCCACGTTTTTCTGTTCGATCGAGATACCGGCGAACCCCTGTTTCCGATCGAGGAACGGCCCTATCCGCCGTCCGACATTCCCGGCGAGCGAGCCTGGCCGACTCAGCCGCTCCCGGTCAGACCGCCCCCGTTCACCCGGCAGACGCTTTCGGCAAGAGACATTACCGACAGAACTCCGGAAGCGCAGCGCATCGTTGGCGAACAACTGGCGCGTATGCGCAGCGGCGGGCAGTTCGTTCCCTTCAGCCTGGAGGGCACGATCGTCTTTCCGGGATTTGACGGCGGCGGCGAATGGGGTGGCGCGGCAGTGGATCCGGACACGGGAATCATGTACGTCAACGGCAATGACATCCCCTGGATCGGGGCGATCGTCGAAGTCGATCCCGGCGCCAGCCGCACTGCCGCAGCCGGGCATCGACTGTATGCCCAGCACTGCCAGCAATGCCATGGAACCGACCGAAGCGGCGATTCCCTGGGCGTTTTCCCCGGCCTCGTCGATCTTGCGGAGCGCATGACGGTGGCCGAAGCGATCACGATCATACGAGAGGGCAGTGGCACCATGCCGCCTGTTGCCTACCTGACAGACAACGACATGGAGGCGCTTGCCTCTTATCTGTTCGAGGCGGACAACCCGGTTGCCCGACCGGCGGCGGGGTTCGCCCGGAGTAGCGGCGATCCGATTTATGCGTTCGCCGGTTACCGCCGATTCCTCGACCCGGACGGTTACCCCGCCGTCAAGCCGCCCTGGTCCACCCTGAACGCCATCGATCTGAACGCCGGCGAGATTCTCTGGAAGGTCACGCTGGGCAATTTGCCGGAAGCGGCCGCACCCGGTGGTCCGCCAACCGGCGCCGAGTCCTATGGCGGTCCGATCATCACCGCCGGCGGCGTGCTCTTCATCGGCGCGACCCGCGACGAGTACTTCCGCGCCTTCGACATGGCCAACGGCAATCTCCTGTGGGAGTCCAGACTACCCGCCGCCGGATACGCCACGCCCGTCACCTACAGGGTGAACGGCCGGCAGTTCGTGGTGCAGGCCGCGGGCGGCGGCAAGATCGGCACGAAATCGGGCGACGCCTACATTGCCTTCGCCCTGCCCGAGCAATGAGTTCCCAAGCTCAACATTGGCCGGATATGATCGACCGCATCGAGGGATTCCGGATCGCCGGAGACTCTCGGCGATGCTGAAAAAATTGACTTGCAGGAGCAAAGAGTGACCGGCAAAAGAAATGTATTTTTATTCATCTGCCTGGCTCTGCTGCCACTCACTCTTTCAGCCCAGCCCATGGAACCGCCTCAACGGCGCATGCCCAACTTCATCATATTGTTCGCCGACGATCTCGGCTACGGCGACCTCTCAAGCTATGGACACCCTTCCATTCGCACGCCGAACCTGGACGCCATGGCGGAACAGGGCCAGAGGTGGACCGACTTCTACGTTGCCTCGCCCGTGTGTTCGCCCAGCCGTGGCGCCCTTCTCACAGGCAAGCTGCCCAATCGCAGCGGACTCTATGGTCGCAGGTCACAGGTGCTCTTTCCCAATCAGACGGGCGGCATCTCCGATGAGAACACCACGATCGCCGAGGCTCTGCGGGAGCTCGGTTACGCCACCGGGATCGTCGGGAAGTGGCACCTCGGAGCCCGGCCCGAACACCTGCCGACACGGCACGGATTCGATTACTGGTTCGGACTCCCTTATTCGAACGACATGGACTGGGCAAATGAACGCGGCGCAGACGCCTATTTCTCTCCGAGAATCGAATACTGGAACGTCCCGTTGATGCAGAGCCAATCAGTGGGCCAGGAATATCATGACGAGATCCTTGAACGGCCGGCCAACCAGGCGACTCTCACGCGCCGTTATACGCAACATGCGCAGGAATTCATTCACCGTCACTCGGACCAGCCGTTTTTTCTGTTTGTCCCCTACACCATGCCGCACACTCCCCTCTTTGCAGGACCGGAGTTCGCAGGTACGAGCCTCGCGGGGCGCTATGGAGATGTCATCGAGGAAATAGACTGGAGCGTCGGAGAGATACGCCGCAGCCTTGAAGACGCGGGCGTTGCACAAGACACCCTTGTGGTATTCACGAGTGACAATGGCCCGTGGCTCACAATGCGCAATGATCGTGGCAGCGCGGGTCCGTTGCGGGACGGCAAGGGGACAACCTTCGAGGGTGGAATTCGGGTGCCGGGCGTCATGTGGTGGCCCGGAAGCCTGCAGCCGGGCGTGGTGCGCGATATCGGCTCCGCAATGGATCTCTTCCCGACCATGCTCGCGCTTGCCGGCGGTGCGACCGACGACATTCTGGATGGCGTTGATCTGAGCGGCACACTTCTGCGGGGCGAGCCGGGACAAAGAGAGGTCCTGGCCCACTATCGCGCCGGTGAACTGTTCGCGCTTCGAAAGGGGCCGTACAAGATTCACCTGATCACTCAGGGGGCGTACGGACTGGGGCCAGAGCGGACCGAGCACGAGACGCCCCTTCTATATCATCTTGGTGCAGACCCGGGTGAATCCTGGGACCTGGCGGCCGAGCGCCCCGAGATCCTGGCTGGAATGATGGAGGCCGTGCGAGAGCACCAGGCATCCATGGACACGCGCCCGTCGCTATTCGAACAAGATCGATGAGCGGCCCACCGCTTTTTTAACGCGGCCCGTCACCCGAATCACATCGCCCGATGATAGGCTGGTCGCGATTCGTAGAAGCTGGATACGCCATCAAGGAAGAGCATATGAGAGTGGATGTTGACGTGCTGCGCCGAGGTGTTGAGCTTGTGACACGCTGTCTGTTGGCCGCGTTTGTCGTTGTGCTGAGCGTTCCCGCTGCTCTCGCAGCGTCGGAAAGGGCGCCGAACATCGTCTTCTTCCTGGTCGACGACATGGGCTGGAGTGACGTGGGCGTCTTCGGCAGCACGTTCCACGAGACACCGAACATCGACCGGCTGGCCGAACAGGGCGTGCGCTTCACGAACGCCTACGCCGCCGCACATGTCTGCTCGCCGACGCGTGCCGCGCTCCTGACTGGCAAGTATCCCGCGCGGCTTCGCTTGACGGACTGGTTGCCGGGGCGCCCCGGGCGTGACTTCGAACGGCTTCTGAGCGGCGAAAAGCTGGCGGCGCTGCCGCTTGAAGAAGTCACCCTGGCCGAAGCGTTGAAGGAGCACGGCTACCGGACCGGAATCTTCGGCAAGTGGCACCTCGGAGAGGGTGAAGCAGGGCCCCTCCACCAGGGATTCGACGTGCAGGCGCCTCGATTCTACGGCTCGACCCCTCGGGGTGGCTACTTCCCGCCGTACAGGATGGAGGGCCTGATTGTCGAGGGAGAGCCGGACGAGTACCTGACGGACCGTGTAACCGACTACGCGGTCGAGTTCATCGAGCAGAGCCACGAAGAGCCCTTCTTTCTCTATTTGTCGCTTTTTGCCGTGCACGACCCGATCGAGGGACGCCCGGACCTGGTATTCCGATACCGGGAGAAGCAGAAGCAGGCGGAGGCGCCGGCTGGGCCGGCCAGCAGACTGGAGGGTAACCCGGACGATCCCGAGCCGCTTTCGCCCGCCCAACTGGATGTTCTGGGGCAGGAGCCCTCGCATCGGGAATACCGGGTGTTGCCCCGGCGCACGGTCAAGATCAAACAGCATCAGGACAATGTCCAGTTCGCCGCCATGGTCACCGCCGTCGACGACAGCCTGGGGCGGGTGCTCCGGACGCTTGAGGATCTGGGACTTGCGGAGCAGACGATCGTCGTCTTTTACTCCGACAACGGAGGCATGGCGGCAGCCAACTTCGGCAATCCCGAGCGGGTAGTGGACCCCGGTGAACTGGACGTCGCCTACTCCACCTCCAATCTGCCCCTGCGCGGTGCAAAGGGCTGGTTGTACGAAGGCGGCATTCGGGTGCCCCTGATCGTGCGTTGGCCGGGCGTCGGCCAGAGCGGCGCAGTTCGCGACGAACCCGTGATCAGCACTGACTTCTATCCGACGCTGCTTGAGATGGCCGGCCTGCCGGCCAGGCCGGACCAGCACGTCGACGGTGTGAGCTTTGCCGCAGCGCTTAAGGGTGGCGCCTTCGAGCGTGACGCGATCTTCTGGCACTTCCCGCACTACAGCAATCACGGCATGCAGAGTCCCGGCGGCGCCATCCGGGATGGCGCCTACAAGCTGCTGGAGTACTTCGAAAACGGCACCGTGCAACTTTTCGATCTTCAGAACGACCCCGGCGAACAGCCTGATCTGGCCGCCGAGCAGCCGGAGAAAGCTGAAGAACTGCGCGCCCGGCTTCA
>VYEH01000303.1 GCA_009843005.1 Pseudomonadota bacterium
AAAATGATGAACAGGCTCGCGACCAGGTAGTAGCGCACGTCAAACCGCATGCGCGTGTCCTCGAAAGCTTCGAACCCGCACTCGTACGGCGACCGTTTTTCGGCGTACTTCTGCCCGCGGCCCAGTGCCATCCCGAGAAGCAGCAGGATGACGCCCAGCCCACCTGCAATGACCAGGAAAATCAGGATCGGAGCGTATTCAGCGAGCATGGCCTGGGGAATCTGATTCCGACGGCGCGGATTGTACCAGCAGGCGGGATAATTGTGGCGGTGGTTGCGTTCGAAGATGGCGCAAGAGCACCGCCAGTACAGAAGCGTCGGCGGCCGGGTCGAACAGCGCCACCAGCGGGCCCGTGTCGACCAAGATCACTTTTTTTGCTTCGCCGCGATGGCCTTGGCAATGTGCGCCTTCGCTTCTCTGGCTGGCGCATCAGCGTATCCTCCTGGACCAAGGTCGAGCATTCGATAGATCTCGTAGGGTGTCTTGATTCCGGCATCGCGCGAGGTCGACGCATATGCCTGAAGGCCGCGCTTGAAAACATCCGAAATCGACAGCCCGGTCCGCCGGATTGATCTGCGAATGTTACGGTTCACCGGCCGTGTCCTGCCGGTCCCGTTGCCGGCGGTACTCGGCAAGGCGTTGGTCAATGATACGGGACCTTTCTCCGACCCGCCCGTCGCCGCCGCCGATATCGGTGCCATCGGCCAGGCGCACGGACTCCCAGCCGAGCATGTTGGCTCCCGAACGCGCAGGGTTGCCGACAATCGTGATCCTGTCGCCCGGCTTTAACTGATCCTCCGTCCAACCGGATCGCCGCAGCGCCACGGACGCATCCCCTTCGGCCATCCAGGTTTCGGTATCGCCTCCGTGGGCGGCCACCTCTAGGTAGACGCGCACATGGGGATTGACGAACCGAAACTCCCGAACCACCCCGGTAATCTCAATCATCTCGTCCTGACGGTAGTGGGCCGCGAAGTTGTGGTGGCCCCAGGCGGCGGGCGCCGCAAGAAGCGCCACGGAGAGCACAATGGCCGGAGTTACTTTCATGTGTTCGATCCTAGAATTGTCCCGAAATGACCTCGCAGGGCGCGCGGTCCAGTTCCACATCCGGTGTCAGTACCCTGGGCCGACTGATGATCAGCGGAGACGTCAGCATCACAGGGTCGTACATCGTAAAGTCCATGTGGAGTACGTTCCCGTCGGCTCCCAACGAGTAACGCTCCACGCCGCGGGCCTGATCGCTGTTGTGGATCGCGAGCTGGTCATCCATGAGATTCGCCGTGAGGTTCACGGTTTCGATGACGAGCGTTTCTCCCTCCCACCAGCCGATGGAGTGGCCGCCGATCGACCTGGTTGCGCCCTCCGGGTGCCCGCGTCCGTCCATGTAGACGGTCCGGTCCACGGTGAGGTCCTCCCCCTTGATCACGATCCGGTCGTCATGCATCTCGAACACGATCGGATCGGAGTGAACGATGGTGCGAAACGCGCCGAAGCGTTCGCACTGGATGGCGGGGTCGTCGGCCAGGTCGAAGCTGGATGCGTATTCGCGGCCGAATTCGCTCAGCCGGTCGCGGACCACCTGCAGAGTGTGTTCCTCGGTCAACCGGATCAGGTCCTCGGCCGAGAGGTGGTCGTTTGCCGGATCCCCGAGCAACTCCCGCAAGTAGTCGTACGTCTCGATCGCGCACCGGCAGGAAAGCAAGCCTTCGAGATCCCACGCGGGGTTACCCAGCGTGTCGAGGCTGTTGGTGCTCCAGACCCCGGTCAGGTCCACCGGGGGCCCGTCCTGAGCATGCCCCGACGCACTGGCGAGAAGCAGTACCAGGGCAAGGGCCGATCTCATGGTTCCCCCGTAACAAGAACGCATCGACAGTCGATGTTATCCCAGCGCCTCGCCCTGACCAAGTAAGTCGGACACCTGGCCCGACAGGAAAACGGGCGCCATGATGGACAGGCAGGTCTCGCCCCGGCTACTGTAACGACACTCGCACCGGAACAGGGGAAAGTCATGGCTCACGCTCAACAGGCGGTGCTCGGCAGGCCCGGTATGGACTTCGAAGACGAGCGAATCACCCTTGCCTGCGCGTTCCGCTGGGTGGCCCGCTTCGACATGCACGAATCGGTCGCCAACCATTTCAGTCTCGCCGTCAACGAAACCGGGACGAAATTCCTGATGAACCCCAGGGGGCGGCATTTCTCCCGCATCAGGGCGAGCGAGCTTCTGCTACTCGATGCCGGCGAGGAGGAGACGATGGCGCGGCCGGATGCGCCCGACCCCACGGCGTGGGCGCTCCATGGAAGCATCCACCGGCGCGTACGGCATGCGCGCTGCGTGCTCCACGTTCACTCAAAGAATGCGTCGGTGCTCGCCTGCCTCGCCGACCCGACGCTACCGCCCGTGGACATCAACGCGATGCGGTTCTGGGGACGCATGAGCGTCGATCACGGCTTCGACGGCATGAGCCTGGACGAAGAAGCCGAACGCATCGCGAAGGCGCTGGACGACAAGCCCATTCTGCTCATGCGCAACCACGGGGTGATGGCGGTCGGTGAGACGGTCGCCCGTACTTTCGACGATCTCTACTATTTTGAGCGCGCGTGCTCGACCTACATCGCGGCTCTGCAAACCGGCCGCGAACTCGGCGCCGTCTCTGACGAAGTGGCGGCAAAGACGGCGCGACAGTGGCTTGACTATCCGGAACTGGGCGACGATCACTTCCGGGAGCTTCAGGAGATTCTCGACCGGGAAGAACCATCCTATCGCCGCTGAACGGAAATCACGTTCGCTTCAAAAGCGGAACAGATAGCCGAATTTAACTAATAATTAGCTGAAGATCGGCTCTATTCGACTATCACAGGCGAGAGCGTGAACGGACCGCCGGAGCCCGCCTTTCCGGGCGATGGGAAATCTCAGGCTACAGTCATCAGAGCGCCAGCGACACCGCCGGGTCATCGAAGCTGGGGTATCGGGGCTCCCAGACCCGTCTGGCAATGGTGTCCTCGAGCGCGCCGCCATAAGTCCGGCCAACCCCGGACTCCACCGCGCGGCGCCCCACCGCGACGGCGACGGCGAACGACACGGCGCGAAGCCGGTTGATCGCAGGAAATATCTGCCCCGCCGCCCGTTCCTCGGCCGTCAACTGGTCGGCGAGCGCGCGCGAGGCCGCGTCGATCATCTCGTCGGTGACCATCCTCGCCCGTACGGCGCTCGCGCCGAGGCCGAGACCCGGGAAAATGAACACGTTGTTGCCCTGCCCTATCCTGTGGCGCCGGCCCCCCGTACTCGACATCCGAAAACGGGCTGCCAGTGGCGACCAGGCAGCGGCCATCGGTCCACTCGAAGAGATCCTCGGGCGTCGCCTCGGAATTTTCAGTGGGATTCGAGCAGGGGAATATGATCGGTCGTGGTGTGTGTCGCGCCATCTCGCGGACCGTCTCCTCGGTGAAGGCGCCGCCGTGCCCCGACGCCCCGATCAGGATCGTGGGCTTGAGCGCCGCGACCACGTGCGCAAGACCCCGCCGTGTGCGTTCCTCCAGGCCATGATGACGCGCCAGTTCCACCGGCCACGCGAGTTCCCGCTTGTAGGCATCGGTTTCCTCGCTTTCCACGATGAGTCCCCGGCGGTCGAGCACGGCCACGCGCGCTTGTTGGTCGCGTCGGGAAACGCCCCGCTGATCCCACGCCGCGCGAACCTGTCGCACGATGCCCAACCCACCGGCGCCGGCGCCCAAAACGACGATGCGCTGCTCGGCGATGTTCCCGCCGATACTGGCGAGCGCCATCTCGATCCCGGCCAGCACTACGGCGCCCGTTCCCTGGATGTCGTCATTGAATGACGGAATTCGGGTGCGATAGGTGTCGAGAATCTTCAAGGCATTGTCTTTCCTGAAATCCTCCCACTGCACAAGTGCGAGCGGATGAACTTTTCGAACTGCCGCCACGAACTCCTCGATGAGCGCGTAGTAGCGATCCCCACGCAACCTTCTGTGGGGCCACCCCAGGTATTGTTCATCGGCCAGCAGGGCGTCGTTGTCCGTACCGAAATCGAGACTGACCGGCAGGGTTTCGCTTGGATGAATGCCCGCGCCGGCAATGTAGAGATCGAGCTTGCCGTGGGATATGGCCATACCGCCCGCGCCCTGATCGCCGATTCCGAGTATCGCCTCGTTGTCCGTGACGACCAGCAGCCTCACTTCTCTCCCGGTGAGGCAATTGCGCAGCACGCTTTCGATGCGTCCCTGCATGTCAGGGGTGATCCACAAGCCGCGCCCCTGCTGGAAAACGTGGCTGTAGGCCTGGGTCACTTCACCCACCGTCGGCGTATAGACAATGGGCATGAACTCCTCGATGTGCTCGATCAGCACGCGATAGAAGAGCGTTTCATCGCGCTCGCGAAGCGAGGCCAGGGCGACGTACTTGTCCAGGGCATTGGGATGGCGGTGTACTTGCGTGTAAACGCGCGCCGCCCGCTGCTCCAGGGTGTTGCTCCGATACGGCAACAGCCCCTCCAGCGCCAGCGCATTGCGCTCCTCGGGAGTGAACCCCGTGCCCTTGTTGAGGGTGGGTTCCCGCAGCAGGGCCCGGCCTCGGATCGGGTCGCGCCGACGGGACTGCTTGTATGCCTTGACCATCGTTGAACTATACGCCTCCGAACGGAGTTTGCAAGACAAACTGAATACAAAAACCTTTTTATTTCAACAAGGTTTCATGTTTATCTAACAAATTGAACGAAACGAAGGCGATAAGTAATTGTGCCCATGGCCGGAACCTGGTAGCAAGTTCATCCCGGACAGCCAGTCGACGCAATGTTGTCATCAGACCCTTGCCATGGTTGCGTTCATCAGGTCTTGTTCGGAGGGCCAGTGTAGAATCGGCATCAGGGGATACAACCATCACGACAATGAGGAGCAAGTCATGTGCGACGATCGAACATTCAGGGAATCCAGTGAGTATCTGGACGGCAGAAGCGAGTTGACCCGGCGTGAGTTCGGCGCGGTCTCGGCGGGTGCCGGGCTTGCGATGCTCCTGCCGCGGGCGGCCGATGCGCAGGCGGTCACCGAGCAGGACGTCGAGGTCACCACCCCCGACGGAGTCGCGGACTGCTTCTTCGTGCACCCTGCTTCAGGTACGCATCCCGGCGTCCTGATCTGGCCCGACATTCTGGGCCTGCGGCCGGCATTCCGGCAGATGGGCCGTCGTCTCGCCGAGTCGGGTTACTCGGTGCTCGTGGTCAATCCCTTCTATCGCTCGGCGCGCTCACCGGTGGTACCCGAGGGCGCCAGCTTTCAGGACGAGGCCACACGGAACACCGTGATTCCGCTTGCGCGCGCACTCAGCGCCGAGACCCACGTATCCGATGCGCGAGCCTTCGTCGATTTCCTCGACGCCCAGGCAGCCGTCGACCCGGACCGCAAGATGGGTACGACCGGCTACTGCATGGGCGGCCCGATCACGATGCGCACCGCGTGGGCACGCGCGGACCGTGTCGGCGCCGGTGCATCGTTCCATGGCGGGGGACTCGTAACTGACCAGCCCAACAGCCCCCATCTGCTTGTTGCGGAGATGGACGCACACTACCTGTTCGCCATCGCCGAGAACGACGACATGGAAGACCCCGAGGCGAAAAACGTACTGCGCGAGACCTTCGATGCCGCCGGACTGCCCGCGGAAATCGAGGTCTACGAGGGCGCGCTGCACGGCTGGTGCCCGCCGGATTCCGCGGTCTACAACGAGGCGCAGGCCGAGCGTGCGTGGAGCAGGCTGCTCGTTCTGTTCGAGACCGCGCTCGCCTGACGGCGGCCCGAGCCACACAGGTTCCGCAGCGCTGCGGATCTATTCCGGCACGAATCGCCCCGTAGACTCGATATCGCAGTCGAACCGGGTCGGCTCGTGGTCGGGCGCGTAGAACAATTCCCTGCTGTGCGTCATCGGCGCCTCGAAATACTCGCTGCGGATTGCGATGCGGTCGCCGCCATCGAGAAACTCGATCTGGATCGGGTAGACAACGGAATTGGCGATCATCCCCGGAACGGGTCGTCCTGTGCAGGTGGACTCGGGGTTCTCCCCGGAAAGCGCATCGTAGGCCGCCTGCGCAGCCAGGCCCTTTTCGTTGGGCGTCAAGTGCGCCCGAAAGAAACCGTCGAAACCGCCGGGGTAGTCGACCAGCCGGTCGCCGTCGGAGATCCAGAATCCTTCCAGGCTCGTCGCACTCGCCGTCATCGCGGGTCCCTCTATGCGCGGCTCGCCCGAGATGGCGTAGAACTCCGCGCCCAGCGGGATTCCGCCTTCCTTCTCGATCGACTCGAGCAGCGCATAGGGGCGGCCATCCAGGGCTGGATGCGCCGAGAAGGTGACGCCCTCCCCCGGCGCCAGCGAATCGCGAGTCCAGCCGTTGCGGGCGAGGGTCAACGTCGAACTCGTCTGTAAAGACCATCTAACCGTCCGGCCCTGCTCGTCGAGGGTATCCACGACGATATAGACGTGCGGGTTACGCCAAGCGTATTCGACGACCGTACCGTCATACGTAACGAGCGACTGCATGTCGAGGCCTGCATCGCTGTGATGGGCCGCAATGGGAGTAGTGGTCGCGACGGTGACAGATAACGTCAGCAAAATTCTCAATCTATTCCTCCACCAATCCCGAACAATCGGCGCTCAACAGAGAACCGAATCCGGCGAATCCAGAACTGTAACATTCGATCTGGTTATGCGGGCGGTAAGGCCATTGCGATCGACAGCGAAAACACCGTCGCTCAAGTTATTTCGGCACGCTGAAGAACAAAGAACGAGTAACCTGCCTCATCGGAGAAGCGCTGTACCACATCGATCTCAGTTCGAATAGTCGCAAGGACTTTCTGGACATCCGCGTCATCGCACTCTGCGAACTCGGCGACGCGCGCCTCCAACGGGAGGTAGTATGCGTCGTGCGCTTCCTTCGGCATTCGGAAGCAGTTGACCAACTGATACCCGACGGCCTCCGCAGTCGAGCGAATCGCGACTTCGGTCGCCATGTCCGGATATTCGCTCGCCCAGAATTCACTGGCCTCGTCCGAACGATCATCGGTCCACCAAACAAAGTCGCTGAATGCAACGCAGCCACCCGAAGAAAGCCATGGACGCCACCTGGCGAGCGCCCGCTCGATGCCCATCACGTAGATGGATCCTTCGGCCCAGACAAGATCCAGGCTCTTCCTGGAGATATCGAGGTTCTCCATGTCTCCGCACAGGGCATGGACGCGATCTGCAACCCCTGCTTCGCGGGCGTGTCCGGCTATCTGCTCGACGAAGGGAGCATGGATATCCACAGCCGTGACCTGAGCATCTCGGAGCGCTTTCGCCAGAGTAAGGGTCGTACGGCCGTGTCCAACGCCCAGGTCCAGCACTTGTCGAACGGTATCGCGGACCGGAACCGCGTGAAGTGCGCGGAGTGTGGAAGCTTCGTTTCCAGGGGCGCCTTGCGGCAGGGGCTCGAAAATCTCGTAAATTACGTCGTCCATACTTCGGTGAAGTAACGGTCAGCAGCTTGCTGTACTGTAACTTGCCCAGGTCGCACCACGGTACCCGGTCATCAGGTACATCAGGCGGGCGGAACCTTCCTCACGTGCGACTGAATTTGTGCGTAGCCATGGGACTCGGGAGCTGGCGTTTCGGAAGAATTGTTAAATCGCTTCAATTGTTTACACATAGCGCATATGCTGAGGGAGATCTCAACAGGACAGGTCGGTACAGGGAGCTGGGCGAATGATTCTGATAACGATGATGCGGACCAACCTGGCATTTCTGTTCGCGGCTCTCGTGCTGCCTCTGGGCGCTCAGGCACACCACTCCTTCGCTCCCTATGACATTCGAACAAAGATAGAGTTTTCGGGTGTCGTGGAGAGTTGGCGCTTTATCCGGCCCCATCCGATGCTGGAGCTGAGGGAGGAAGGTGGAGAGGAGCGTACCTGGCGCATCGAAGTCGCCACCAGGCGGTGGGAACAGCAGGAGATTCCCACGGACGCCATCAAGGCAGGGGATGTCCTGGATGTCGTCGTCTGGCCGGCCCGGGACGGCTCGTCCGAAGGTGTCCTCAGCGCCTTCACCAACGACGGGGTGTACTGGCTCATCCACGAAGAGGTTCGACAGCAGTCCGCCAACGAGGCGGCCGACGCGGCTGAAGCCGCGGGAAACTGATCATTACACTTTGCCCTCAACAGGAGTCATGTACCGGTGAAAATCAAACTGGCGATTCTTTCCTTTTGTTCTCTGATGGTCGCAGGCTCCGCATCTGCTCATCACTCTTTTGCTCCCTACGACATCCGCAACCCCGTTGACATCCCGGGCGTCGCCGTCGACTTCGTGTACAGGCGTCCCCACCCGATGCTCACATTTTTGGATGACGAAAACGTGGAGTGGGAAATCGAGGTGCCCATACGGTTTTGGGAGCGGGCCGGGCTACCGCAGGACGCCATCGAACCGGGCGATGAGATCGTGGTCCGCGGGTTCCCCGCCCGCACGGGGGTTGCAAAGATGGCCCTGGCCGGCTTTGAAAAGGAAGGGACGTTCCACAGCGTCCACGAACAGGTTGGCCAAAGATCCGCCAACGAGGCCGCCGATGCGCTCGAAGCCGGCGAATCGCTCGAATCCGTGCTGGAACGATTCGCCGACGAAGAATAAGGACGATCCACACAAATGCGATTCAACTTGGCGCTATGCGCCTTGGTTCTTGGCAGTTTGTTCGGTGATGTGGCCAGCTGCCAGGGGTCGCCGCCTAATGTCGTCCTGATTTTGATGGACAACCTCGGCTACGGCGAGATCGGGGCATACGGAGGTGGAGAATTGCGAGGTGCGGCCACACCAAGAATCGACAGTATTGCCGACGAAGGTATGCGCCTGACCAATTTCAATGTCGAGGCCCAATGCACTCCGTCACGGGCTGCCCTGATGACAGGGCGCCACCCGATACGCTCAGGACTGCATTCAGTACCGGGTTCTTTGCGAGACTACGGATTGGCCGATTGGGAAGTGACCCTCGCTGAGCTTGCAAGTGACGCCGGTTACGACACGGCGATCTTCGGGAAGTGGCACCTGGGGCAGGTCAACGGTCGATTCCCGACCGATCATGGGTTTGACGAGTGGTTTGGTATAGCAAACAGTACGGACGAAGCACTCTGGATCGACAACCAGACCTACGACGAAACTGCGCACCCAATGAATGCGGCGCCGCACACGCTACAGGCCCGGCGGGGAGAACTCCCCGAAAAGATTCGCCCTTACGACATTGAAGAACGCCGGCAAATCGACCAGCGAATTACGGATCGAGCCGTCGAGTTTATTGGGCAAAGAGGCGGTTCCGGCAACGCGCCGTTTTTTCTTTATCTTCCGATGACCCAGCCGCACTACCCGATACTGCCGCATCCGGAATTTGACGGCGCTACATCCTCGGGGTATTGGGGCGACATTCTGGCGCAGATGGATGCGTACACGGGGCGAATCATCGACGCCCTGGAAGCAAGCGGCTTGACGGAAAACACAATTCTGATCTTTACGTCGGACAACGGACCGGATATGCAACCGGAGTGGGCAGGATCGCCGGGTCCCTGGCGCGGTACGTATTTCACCGCACTCGAGGGCTCACTGCGGGTACCGTTCCTGATTCGCTGGCCAGGAGCAATTGAGGCTGGACGCGTCAGCAACGAGATTGTGCATATTGTGGATTTGCTTCCTACCTTCGCCGAATTGTTCGGTTCGGAGGCGCCGAAGGATCGAATGATTGATGGAATCAGCCTCGTCGGATTTTTCCGAGGCGAGGAAAAATCGGGACGCGAAGGGTTTCCGGTCTATGTCGGCCCACGATTGCAGGCGATCAAGTGGAGAGACTGGAAGTTGCACTTTTTCGAACAAGACACAGGCATGAGTTCGCCTCAACCTGTTGGATTCCCGTTGTTGTACAACATCAAGCAGGACCCACGCGAACTCCACGGCACCGCGCTTGTAAATTCATGGACACGCTATCCGATGCGCCAGATCCTTGAAGATCATCGCGACAGCTTGAGAAAGGAAGAACCCATTCCGATGGGCGCGGATCTGGACTTCGTTCCGAACCGGATGCAATAGGCTGGCTTACCTGCTTGCAGTGGTGTCTATCGGCCTACCCTACCCGGGACACCCTACCAACCCGTGGTCTTATAGGGTTTGGGCTCGGTTTCCGGAACCCCACGGAACGGTGCGGATCAATTCGTGGTGCCGATGGCCGGACTCGAACCGGCACGGCTTGCGCCACTGCCCCCTCAAGACA
>VYEH01000408.1 GCA_009843005.1 Pseudomonadota bacterium
GGGGCATAGTCGAGAAATTTGATATTGCTGGTGTCGAGCTTTCGTATCCGGCCGTCGCTGAGGCGCGTCCAATAGCGGGTCGTCCCGGTCCGCGCCTCGTTCCGAATCATTCGCATGGCGAGTTCGAATCTGTTTCGCTCTCCGGTATAGCGATTATCGGTTGCCCTCATTGCGATTTTCCCTACAAATTGACCACTTTCGGGATATTAGCCCAGGCGATTCTTTCTTGGTATTTTACTTTTATGCACAAACCGACAAGAAACGAATCAAATTTACCGCATCCGGGTCCGCAGCCCGACGACCTGAGAGACATCCGGGAGTTGAATCTGCTGTTCCTCGTGCTGCTCCAGGGACGCGCCCGCCGGGACGCCGATTGCTTCGGGCTGGCGGCGCCGGTGAAGCGCCGGCTCCGGGACGCCTCCGATGCCGCCGTGGAGGGCATGTCGAGATTTCCCAGAACCGTCTTTCGCCTGAATCTGGACTGCATCAAGTCGGGCCCGGACATCCCCGCGGAGCGGGACGGCCAGCTACGCAGGGCGCGGCACGCGCTGTCGTTGACGGCCGCTCTCATGGCCTGGAACATGGCGCGGCAACGTTGCTTCCACGCCCGGGTCTATCTCGGCCTCTCGGAGGATGAAACGCTCAAACTGCAGGCGTGCCCCATGATGAAGCTGCATGAATTCGCCGAACACCCGGCGTTTCTCCGGTGCGCATTCCCAAACTCGGTCGGCCTGTGGACCCGGCTTGTGCAATACGGCGAGCGCGGCCTGCCAAGAAAGATTCAATTGCTCGGCCTGCAACCGAAGCTTCTCGGCGAATCCGGGGAGATACGCATCCCCTACTCCTCCCGCATCGCCTGACTCCGAAGCCGCCCGGCCCGGTACCGGTGCGATGTTCTCGTGGGCTGAGTAGAATAAGGCCATAACCTGGCCGGTACGGATGCCGTCCGCGGCAAGAGAATCAGTTTTTTGTACGCGCTTGAATTAAGGCAACTTCGCAAGACCTATCCCAGCGGCGTCGAAGCGCTCCGGGGCGTCGACCTGTCCGTGAAGCAGGGGGACTTCTTCGCGCTGCTGGGGCCCAATGGCGCCGGCAAGACCACCGCTATCGGAATCATCACCTCGCTGGTCAACAAGACCGCCGGCGACGTCTCGGTGTTCGGCTACGACCTGGACCGCCAGCGGGAGGCCGCCAAGGCCTGCGTCGGCGTGGTTCCCCAGGAATTCAACCTGAATTTTTTCGAAAAATGCGAAAACATCCTGATCAACCAGGCCGGCTACTATGGCGTTCCGCGCTCCGTGGCCAGGCGTCGGGCGGAAAAGTACCTCAAGGCGTTGCACCTCTGGGACCGACGCGACCAGATGTCCAGGACACTCTCCGGCGGCATGAAGCGCCGCCTGATGATCGCCCGTGCGCTGATCCACAAGCCCAGGCTGTTGATACTGGACGAACCCACCGCCGGCGTGGACATCGAAATCCGCCGCTCCATGTGGGACCTGATGACCCGGATCAACGAAGACGGCATGACTATCATCCTCACCACCCACTACCTTCACGAGGCGGAGAGTTTCTGCCGCAATATCGCCATCATCGACGAGGGCCGGATCATCGAGAACGACACCATGGTCAACGTGGTGCGCAAGCTCAAGCGGGAAGTGTTCGTGCTGACGCTGGAGGAATCCCTCAAACGCGCGCCGGACCTTCCCGGTTACCAGGTTCAGTTACGCAACGAACACGAAATCGAGGTCGAGGTCGAACAGGAGCAGGGCCTGAACGCGCTGTTCCAGGTGATTTCCGACCGTTCCCTGCACGTCGCCAGCATGCGGACGAAGTCCAACCGCCTGGAAGAACTGTTCCTGCGCCTGGTTGACGACAAGGAGGAGCAGAAGAATGCGGCGCGGGCCGCCGAACCCGGTCATGCAGACGGTGTGTCCGCTGCACGCCATTCTGCGAGCGTCAACTGATGGCCACCGCCCCGCCGCTCACATCCCCCGCACCGGCCGCCGGCATCAACCTGTGGCGCATCAACCTGGTCGGACTCGCCACGATCGTCCGCAAGGAAGTGCACCGGATCGCGCGGATCTGGGTTCAGACCATCGTGCCGCCCGCGATCACCATCACGTTGTACTTCATCATCTTCGGCAGCCTGATCGGCCAGCGCATCGGGGAGATGGGCGGCGTACCGTACACGACGTTCATTGCCCCGGGATTGATCATGATGTCGGTCATCACCAACTCCTTCGGCAACGTGGTGTCGTCATTCTTCTCCGGGAAGCTGCAACTGCATCTCGAGGAGATGCTGGTTTCGCCGCTCTCCTTCACTACGATCATTACCGGCTACGTGATCGGCGGCGTGGTGCGCGGCCTCGCGGTGGCCGCCCTGGTGACCGTGGTGGCCTCTTTCTTTACCGATCTCAGCGTCGCTCGCCCGCTGGTCACATTCTCGGTCGTCGTGCTGACTGCCATGGTGTTTTCGCTGGCGGGTCTCATGAATGCGATCTTCGCGAAGAATTTCGACGACATCTCCATCATTCCCACGTTTTTCCTGACGCCGCTGACGTACCTCGGGGGCGTGTTCTTCTCGATTTCGCTGTTGTCGCCGTTCTGGCAGAACGTCTCGCTCGCCAACCCCATCCTGTATATGGTGAACGCGTTTCGTTACGGTATGCTGGGGTCATCGGACATTCCCATCGGTACGGCCTACGCAATAATCCTGACCGCCCTTGTCGTGCTATACGTGACCGTGCTCGTGCTGTTGCGGCGCGGCACGGGGATTCGTTCCTGAGGCGGTCACCCACAGACTCTCGGCACCATGAGGGGAGGACCATGAAAACATCGATCGAATTGAAACTGGCCGCCGTAGCCGTAGCCGTCCTTTGCAGCCCGGCCGCAGCGGGCCAACAGCATGGAGAAAGCGTCCCCGGAGCGGGCTTCGCCGCCATCCCGGGACTCAAGGGCGGACAGGACATGTTCGGGCCCTACGAGGTCGTGCCGAACTGGCCGAAACCCATGGAAGAGAGCCTGCCGGGCCACGAGGGCTGGACCTGGTCCGTGACCATGGACGTATTCGCCGAGAGCCCTGACCGGATCTTTCTCGTACAGAAAGGCGAACTGCCGATCATGCAGCGGCCGAGCGAATCGGTCTGGCTGCCGGAACTCGGCCCGGGCTTCCACTACCCCAACTTCCGGCTGCCACTGAGGCAGGCCGGCAGCGCCATCCCCAACGGCGACCAGCTCGAGGAGCCGGGCAACGGCCGTCCGGGAATCGACTGGCGCTGGGAGCACTGCGTGCTGGTCATCGACCGCGATGGCTACATCGTCGAGGAATGGACCCAGTGGGATCACCTCTGGTACCGGCCCCATGACGTGGAAATCAGCCGCTACGATCCCGACAAGCATGTCTGGATCGTGGACGCCGACGGGCATTTCGTCGCCAAATTCACCAACGACGGTTCCGAACTGGTGCTGATGCTGGGCGAGCCGGGCGTGCCGGGCGACGACGACGAACACTTCCGCCGCCCGACGTTCCTGGCCTTCATGGACGAGAACACCTTCTACCTGGCCGACGGCTACGACAACACCCGGGTCATCAAGTACGACATGGACGGCAACATCCTCGCCCAGTGGGGCGAGCAGGGCGACTGGCCCGGCGAGACCCGCCCCGGCTACTGGAACAACGTGCACGGCATCGCCGTGGACCCGACGACCCGGCGCGTATTCGTCAACGACCGCAACAACGGCCGCGTACAGGTCTTCGACGAGGACGGCAAGTACCTGGACGAGTGGCACTTCTTCACCGGCCGGCGCGGGCAGCCCATGGACATCCACAGCTTCATCGTCACCAGCGACCACAAGCTGTGGGCCGCTGACCAGGGCACCCACAAGATCCTCGGCTACAACCTGGACGGTCACTTCCTCTATTCGTGGGGGAGCTGGGGCGAATACCCGGGCGGCATGTGGGGCGTGCACGGCATGTCCACCGACAACGAGGGCAACTTCTATACCGCCTCGGTGAACAACGGGCGGATCCAGAAGTTCCGGCCGCGGGACGGAGCCAACCCGGATTTCCTGGTGGGCAAGCCCTGGCCGGGAGTTTGGTAGACGGCCTACCGGCTCCGGCGCAGGGCATCGGTCACGCGCGTGCCCTCGCGCGAGCCGCGTTGAAACGGTCCGGTCAATGGCCGACGATGCCGTAGGTCCCGTCGAGTATCAGGCGGGCAGAGACGAACAACCCCAGCAACGGGAAAACGATCCACACGGCATTGGGGCCCCACACGTAGGTCCAGCGAACCGACCGTGGCATCCCTGCGTAACTTCCGGCGACCCAGAAGCTCACTGCGTAGAGTGAGGTCACGTATACCCACTGCCAGAACAGCGCGATTCCCAGAATCCCGGCGAACATCGGCGGCATGAACCCGAAGGTCAGCGCGGACAGCAGTATGATTGAAGGGATCGGCGTGAAGAAACCGTTGCCGACATCGGCGTTGAAGCCAAAGGTGCTGCGATCGGTGTAGGCGCCGTCGTACAGGGCATAGGTGGCCCAGACGTCCGCCCATACCGTCGGAGAACCGATACGCCGCAACGGTACAGCCGCGGTGAGGAACTCGACAGCCGGTGTCCGGCCGGTCGCCGTCCGGCGTTCACGCCAGTACCCGGCACGCTCGACGATGTAGTCCCGCCGCAGGTAAAGACACACTTCCCAATAGCAGATCAGGAGGTTGATCGACAGGAACAGGCTCAACAGGAGAAAGTACGGATTAAGGCCCCCGTGCAGGCGGTAGCTGACCGCGTTCCAGGCCAGGGTCAGCGATACGACCACGGCCGCGGCGAACACCGCAACGACGACATTCGGGCCCTTGTCCCCTACCTGACGACCCTCAGTTGCCTGCGCAGCACTGTCTTCGTGCATTGGATCCAGTCCTCCTGCTCCGCGCGTTTGCCTCAGAAACGAAATGTATAGCTGAGTTTCACAGCCAGGTCCGAGGTGACCGGATTGAATCGGTCACCCTCGCCGAAATCTCCCATGTTGTGGTTGAGCACGATGAAGCCCTCCCGTCCGGGCGCCGGGACCCACTCGATGCGGCTGTTGAGACCGGTGGTCCTGCTGACGTTGTCATATTGAACCAGGTTCACCCATGCCCACCTGGAAGAGAAAATCAAGTCCATGCGCAGCCGTACCAGCCGAGTCTCGAACTCGCCCTGCGGCACGTCGACTTCGTTGTAGTCATAGCCCACGCCGGCGCGGAAGTGCCGGCTCGCATTCCAGGATAACTGTCCCCGGATGTTGAAGCGGTCCCCGCCGTAGAAATCGCCCGCCTGGATGCCGCCGTTGAGCGTGAACGCCCTTTGGCGGCCTGACATGATTTCAAATCCGTAATCGCCGAACGAATACTCTCCGATGGGCATCACGACGCCGGGCGAGATCTCGAATGGCATGGAGAGAACTTCCCTGTTCGAGGCGTAAAACACACCGAATTCGTCGTTTTGCCGGCTCTCGGCCTCGAACACGCGAAACCGGACGATCTGGCTCTGCAGGCCGCCGTCAAGGAGATCGACCCGGTGCGTATCCACGCCCGCGAAAATCGCCCGCAGGAATCCCTCGCGCAGCCAGTACCTGTACCCCACCGCCGCGTTGACGTCTCTGATCCCTCGACGGTCCACGAACCCCAGTGCGGGGTTGTATTGTTCCTGAATCTCGCGCAGATCGAATCCACCCTGCCATCCGGCAGCGTTCGGCAGTTGCAGTCCGATACCGAAGGCGGCGCTGTCTCCTTGCACGCCTTCCGTTTTCGTATCGAGGTACCACGCATCGCCACGCAGGATATTGCCTCCGGGCAGGCGTGTATTGAGGAAGCGGAAATCCACGCCGAGAACCGAGTTGTGCCGGTTCGAGCGGGGGTCGCCGCTTGTGGCAATGAACCCGATCGAGGATTCAGTCAATATGTTGGCGGCTCCCCTGGCAACGATGACGTCCGTCGCGTCGATCCCCTGAAACTCTTCCTGCCGTATCGCCAGCGCGCCCACGTCCCAGCGCCCGAGCCTGCCGCTGAGTTTGCCGCCGTAGTTGAGGTCGACCGGCAAGCCCGCGGCACTCAGTCCGATCCTGCGCGAAAAGAACGGCTTTGCGCTCTCCCTCGATGCGCGCGTCGCGCCAGTGAATGCGACCTCTCCAAACTGATTGCCGGAAATTCGTCCGAACTGGAATATGTCGGTGTCGCGCAGGAAGAAGTCGCGCTTTTCGGGGAAGAACAGGTTGAACCGCGTCAGGTTGACCTGCCGGTCGTCCACCTCGGTGGCGGAGAAATCCGTGTTGACCGTAAGCGATCCGTTCAGCGACGGGGTGATCTTGTAGAACAGGTCGATGGAGGGATCGAAATTCGACTCGGTGGCAGAAATCCGGTGCTCCTTCTGCAAGTTGACACTGGCAGAGGGAACGACGTCCAGGCCCACCCCCTGGTTGACGTCGCGGATGCCGATCAGCGATCCGGTGACGCTGGGATTCATCGCGCGGTTTCGCGCAACCCAGATCACCCGTTCTCCGCGACGCAGAATCTGGCGCTGAAAATTGATTCCCCAGGTGTCGTTCTCCGGATCGAATGACAGCGTCTTGAAGGGAATCTCGATTTCCGCGATCCAGCCGTCCTCGTTTCGCGACGTCGCCGCATGGTAGATGCCGTCCCAGTTGAACGCCATGCTGGTGGTGTTCTCGTAGAGCGCATCGTCGCGCACGCCGTTCGCGTTGACGGAGAGGAAGTAACCGCTGCGCTGATTGTTGAACGGATCCAGAATGATCGAGAAGCCGTCGTCTCCGAAAGTCGATTCGCCCTGCCGAAGTACGCGGGCAACCAGGATTTCCGGGTTGCTCAGGAAGGCGCGCACGGCGACGAAGAGCGAATCGCGGTCGTAGAGCACCCGCACCTGGGTGTATTCGGACGGTTCGTCACCTTCGTTCGGTTCGCTGATGACAAAGTCGTCAATCATCGGTGCGGTGGCCCAGACGGCTTCGTTTAGCATGCCGTCGATCACCGGCCGCGTATCGGTACGAACGATATGCAGTTCCTTCTCCACGGTGCGTGCCTCGTCCTGGGCGACGGCGAATGGCGCGCAACACATTGCCGCGCCCATGGTCGCACTCAGATACGCACCCGTAACCGCGCCCTGAAACGCACCCGGCTCGAGCGGGGACACTTCGTCCAGGATCACGATGGTGCTGCCCTCCCTGTCGCTGGTCACCGGCGGCGATACGCTCAACTTCATTCCGTGCCGGTCAGCACCGCTGCCCGCAGACCGAAGCCAGGCGCGTCAAACTGACCACGCACCATAGAGCAGCCGCGCGGCAGTCACAAACAACAGCACCCGAATCAGGACGCTGAAGAACTCCGGACGAATGAACTGCCGTAACCAGTTACCCACCGGTACGAAGATCATGGCCGGTACGACGGCCAGTAGGCTTTGGCCGAACAATAGCGGGGTATACGCCTGCAGGGACCCCAGAATGATCAGGTGCGTGAGCGAAAGGGACATGAACACCGCGGAAAACGTGAAGACGTATGTCCGCGGGTTCGCGCCGATGGCGTCCACGTAGGGCACGATCACCGGCGCGCAGATGCCCGTTGCGCCCTGCAGGGTACCGGATGCGAATCCGACCGGAAACGCGAGGCGGTACCGGGCCTCGCGGGCGAGCGACAATTCCGGATGCATGAACCGCAGCACCAGGTAGGCGAGCACCCACAGCGCCAGCACCGTCGCCAGGAATTTTTCGCTGGCCAGATACAGCACGGCCGCTCCGAGGGCGATGCCCGGCACGCCGGCGATGGCCACCCGCGCGACTTCCGGAACTTCCCGGTAGCAGTCCCGGAGACGCCAGGTCAGCCAGAGGTTGGTGATCAGCGTCGGCATCACCATGATCATCACCGCCTGCTCGACACCCAGGAAGATAGCCATGATGGGCACCGCGATCCCCGGCAGCCCGAGACCCGTGATCCCCTTGTTCAGGCCACCGGCCGCCAGGGCGAGCACGATGACCGCCCAGGCTTGCCATGCCAGGTCGTTCATTACACGGTCTCCGGCGGCAACCTCAGCGGCGGACCCTCAACGCGTATCGCCTCAGCCCTCTGGCCCGAGTGCTTCGCTAGGCCGCCGTGAAGCTCCGGGTCGAGTGATTCAGGCGCAGCGTCAGCGTCCCCTCGTTGATCAGCCAGGGGCGGACTTCGAAGGTACGCGCGCCACTGGCGTGCATGGGGTCCTTCTCGGCAATAGCTCTCGCCGCTTCCAGGTTCTCGGCGCGCACGACGACCATGCCTTCGCCGCGCCACTGTTGTTCGTCGTCGGTCCAGAATGGGCCAGCGGCAAAGAGGGTGCCGTCTTTCTCCATGGATATCTGGTATTCCAGGTGCTTCTCCAGCGTTTCCATGACCGGTTTCATACCGCTCGCGGGTCTGGTAAAGATCGCGTAAAGCTGCAATTGCAGCATGCCTTCACACGCCGCCCGTACATCGTCCGCCATGACCCTGGGTTCGTCCATAGCCCTCTCCTCCACTCTCTGTCAAACCCCCTGCAGCCTGCCGCGCACGGCCCGTCGCGGTCTCAATAGGAAGGCGCGACCTTCAGCACCAGACCGTCCAGTTCCTGGGTCACCGGGATCTGGCAGGTCAGGCGGCTGTTCTCGCGGCGCTCGGTGGCTGCTTCCAGCATGGAGTCCTCGATGACGTCCATTTCGGGGAGCTTGTCCCACCATTCGTCGTTGACGTAGCAGTGACAGGTTGCGCACGAGCAGGCGCCGCCGCACTCGGCTTCGATGCCCTCGACGCCGTTCATGATGGCGCCTTCCATGACGGAATAGCCTTCCTCGACGTCCACTTCCACGTGTTCGCCTTCGGGCTCGATGTAGACGATTCTGGGCATTGTGCGGCTCCTGGCGCAGAGCGGAGCATGCTAGCGCCGATTCGGGCGAAGCGAAAGCCCCGGAGACGGACAATTCAGTTTTCCTGACAAACATAAACGGAAAAGCAGTCGATCGGGCTTCCACTGTCGGCGCCCTGTCCGGCGTCCGGGCGAAGGATATTTCCGTCGCAGTCGTCAATGTCAATAGGGTAGAGCGGATTGCAAGGTGATGGAAACAGGCGGTTTCTTCGCTTCCGTGTCCAGCGCCCGAACGAGCAGAATCCCCGGGAGTTGCAGTGAAAGTTATTAATTGGGTCCTTTCGTGGGCAGCCACGTTGCTGGTCCTCTCGGAAGGTGGCGGCAGCCGTGCACAAACTCCGGACCAGTCAGGTTCGGATGCGACGCCCGATCAGGGCAATAAACGGCTCACCGGGACAGTCGCCGGTTTCGGAGGCGTCGACGGCGGCGGCGTCAATGTCGGCGGCACCTGGTTCGATACGTCCGGCGCCGCCGTATGGATCGACGGAGCGCCGGGAAGCCAGGAGCAACTCCAGTCCGGCCATGTGGTCACGGTTGACGGAAATGTCGATCAAGCGACCGGGAAGGGTGTGGCGAATCGCATCGCGTATGAGCCGCGCATCATCGGGCCCGTTGAATCCATCGATATCGAGAACGACAGACTCAAGGTACTCGGCCAATCCATAAGCATCACGCCCGATACGTCATTCGGCCGGTCCCACCCGTCCTCGTTCAGAACGGGCGACATGGTCGAGGTCAGCGGATTCGTCAAATCCGGCGGCGTAATTTCCGCGACCCGGATCGAGGGTATGGCGATCGGCTCGACGATCCAGGTTTCCGGAATCGTGACCGGGTCCGATGAGATGCTGTCGCGATTCGTAGTCGGCGCGCTGCCCATCAGCTTTCATGCAGCTCGCCTGGACGGGTTCCCCGGAAGGCTTGTTCAGGACAGGGACCGGGTGGAAGTGCGGTGCAGTCTCTCGGGGGATGCGTGTTTTGATGAATCCGGCGCGCTTGTGGCCACGTCCGTCGCATATGAAGGGGTGGAAGCGGCCGATGCCGTGGAAATGGACGGGTTTGTAACGCGCTTTGAGTCGTCCGTGGATTTCGAAATATCGAACATTCCTGTCAAGACGGTTCCCGACACGTTATTCGACGGCGATGACGAGCAACGAATCCGCGCGGATACGCATGCCACGGTCAAAGGCGCCATCGAGAAAGATACGGGTACCCTGGTTGCGACAAGCGTTGACGCGCAACCCATCTCGAGGATCGAAATCGAGGCGCCCGTCGTCAGCGTGGACACGGAAACCGGCACGTTGACGCTGCTTGGGCTCATGATCCAGGTCAATG
>VYEH01000173.1:0-781 GCA_009843005.1 Pseudomonadota bacterium
CGCCCGGGGCATGCCGTTACGGAGGCTGTTGGCATTCCAGGTTGGCATCTCGTCGGTTGCCGACCAGCGCCAGCGCTGCCGATAGGATGCGGCGGCGGTGCAGGGTTCCAGGCTCACGGCTCTGGAAGAGTAGGGCGGCACAGTGCCGATGGAGGTGTTGACGAAGACCCGCTCGGCCGCCAGCGTCAGGCACTGGCTTGAATCCGCCGTGGGCGTGACACGGCCGTCGGCATGCACCTGCCATTCGTGCGCATCGCCGCAGTTGATGGAATTGACGTCTGCACGGCCGGCTTCCATCGAGTCGGCGGAGAGGCAGCGGTCGTAGTTGACCAGTCTGAGTTTCCCGTCCGCGTGCTCGAAAATTTCATCGACATCGAATCCCGGCAGGCTGTACTTGCATGTGTGCGTGGTGATGGGAGCGTCAATTTGCATTTGCGCTCCGAAGCCGGGGATGTCCAGGCAGTAGCCGCGAGGATCCTCGAGTTCGTACACGGACCGCAGGAACATCGACTGGGAAAAAGCCTGAAACGACATGCCCATCAGCACGGACGTCAGGGTCACGGGTATCACAAGAGTCTTCATTACTTTTATCTCCACGAAAAATCTGGTTTGTGAGCGGTGGCTATCCCTCATCGCAATCATACGGTGCGATCCGGACGTCCGGGAGCCACACCCAGGTCTTGTCCATGATTACCGGTTCGGTAAATGTGGCCGGATCGACTACGGTGATCTCGTAGGCAAGTTCGACGGAGTCTTCGCTGGGCGTGAATCTTTCGATAAT
>VYEH01000173.1:791-8883 GCA_009843005.1 Pseudomonadota bacterium
GGGGAATCCCGTGGGTGGTGAAATACCCATAATTGATCGCTGTGGTTTCCACCTCCAGAGTGTCACCCTCCCAGCGGCCGGTGGAATATCCGAGAATCGATGGCTCCGGATTCTCCTCCTGTGATTCCATGTAACCCATGCGGCGCAGGTCGTACTCCTCGAGTCTGAGCACGATGGTGTCGCCCTCGTCCACGAACTCGATGGGGTAAGGCGCTCCCATGATGGGAGGCATGCCCTTGATGCCGCAGTTCAGGAGCGGGTCGTCGACCACCGGGTCGTATTCCGCGAAACTGGCGCGGGCGGCCTCGGTCAGCGGGTATTCCGGGAGCCAGAAGAAGCCCTGGCCACCGGCGAGCGTCGTGCTCCACACCTTGAAAATGCCCTGTTCGACGCCCGACGGATCGCCGGCCTCGGCAAACCACCGGTCGTTGGTTCCCCAGAGACGGTCCGACCACCTCAGATCCGCAGGTTCGGGGCTGAACCTGAATACGAACTCTTCTCCGCTGGGTAACAGCATGTTGTTGACGAACAAGCCATGGGGTGAGCGCAGCGCGGGCCAGCCCGCTGCCCTGACCCGATCGCCGATTTCGACGAACGGGTCGGCAACGGCCATGCGGCGCATGATGCTCAGCGAATGGGTCTCCACTTCCCACTCCTGCTGTTCGCCACCGTCACCCGTCACCATCATGGTGAATTTGACATGTGGATTGCGCCAGTGAATCCCGGTGATTTCACCCTCGACCTCAATGGTCGTGCCGGGGTCGAAATTGCCTCCCACACTGTGATGGGCCACGGCTCCGACCGACACCGCCGTTGCGGACGCGAAACCAAGGATCAGTCGAATCCACATATCGTTCATCTCCAATTAGAGTGTGCGTTCCCAGGCTACAAGGTCCTTTCCCTTACGGAATCGTACTGCCTGTCCAAAGAATTTGCCGTATGTCCGATCACTGGAGTAGGCTAACATTCCTGCGACCGGATCGTTGCGCTGTTTGAGAGGAATTATAGGATGCTCTCGTTACGAGTAAACCTCGGGCAATTGTGGAGCCCGAAATCGGCTGCCGGTGTTGTAGCCGTGATCTTCGCGTTGATGGCCGGGCCAGCGGCGGCCCAGGCCGACTTCGAAGGCATCTGGAATCCGAGTCACCCGCGCATGATGGGTCAGCCGGATCCGAGCACCGTCAGGTTGACGCCTGCCGGTCAGGCTGAATTCGACAGCTTTACCCCCGACAAGGACCCGACGCTGCGCTGCCTGATGCCCGGGATCCCGTTGGGGTTGGTGGATCCCTATCCCATCGAGATCGTCCAGCAGGAGCACCAGATCCTGATTCTCTACGAACACTTCCACCAGGTGCGCCGGGTCTTCATGGACGGGCGGGAGGCGCCGGACCACTGGTTACCGTCGTTTATCGGTTACTCCACGGGCGAGTGGGATGGCGACACCCTGGTGATTCGCACCACGCACATGCATCCCGACAACTACATGTGGACCGCGGGTTTCCCGTTCTCGGGCGATGAGAACACATACGTAATCGAGCGCTGGTGGCGCGAGGGAGACGTGTTGCGGTTCACCGGAGAGGTGCATGACCCGACCTACTACGAGGAACCCTACGTGGTAAACGGTGTTTGGAACTACGCTCCTGACGGCGAGATCTGGGAATATGAGTGCATTCCCGAATTCGGCGGAATCGAGTGAGGAGGTATCGATGAAACAATTGACAACCCTGGGACTGTCCGCGTCGCTCGTCCTGCTGGCCGGCTTGCCGGTCGCGGCGCACCACAACGGCGCCACGTATTTCGATACATCCACGACCATCGAACACAGCGACGCCACGGTAGTGGAATACGCGATCGTCAATCCCCACGGCCGGCTGTTCTATACCGTCGTTGACGACGAGGGCAACGAACAGGAGTGGAGCGCGGAGTTGGCGAGCGCCAACAACCTGCGCCGCCGCGGCCTGGGTGGCGAGATATTCAAGCCGGGGGACCAGTTGGTGTCCGTAACCGGCAATCCGAGCCGCAGCGGGGCGAACTTCATGCGCCTGGAGCGCGCGGAGTTCGCCGATGGAACCGTGGCCGCCTTCTCCGGTCCCAATCGCGGGATCACACCGGGCCCCGGGGCACAGCAATAGGGGAGCTGCAAGCTGGCCCGGCGCAAGCCCAATATGGTGCTGACGCTGGGCTGTCTCACTTGACCCCCCTTTCTGCGCAACGTCTGCCTGCGAGGTCAGGATCGCCAGGGTGACCCTGCTGGTGGGGCCACCGCCTACCCGACTATCGACCATCCGCTGCCCACGCCAGTCGATTTACGCTGGCGGGAACAGGGCAACGCCTGTGGATCAGGGATACAGGCTCGGCAAGCGATCCGCGCGATAGATGGCCCAGTTGGAATCGTCCTGTTGAAGGCGCATCTCCCAGACCTTTTCAGGTGGATCGGTGTGCGTGACCTCCATGAGCCGCGCCCATCGCTGGGCCTCGCCGGGCGGCACGTTGACGCCCTCGTCATTGGTTTCCGCGCCGCCCACGTTGATCAGAATGGTATCCGCCTGGGCGTGCCAGTCCACGTCGCCCAGGTAGCGCCCGTAGTAGACCTCCTGCTCCGGACCGTAGACCCAGGGCTGGCTGACTTCCATGGTTTCCTCGTTGACTGAATACTCCACTGCACGGCTGTAGCTGTCGGCGAGGGGCATCTTCTCTTCGTACGGGCTGGCGCGCGCGGCGCCGTTGTCAAACAGCAGATAGGTGCCGTGCTCCGTGTGGGAAATGGCGTGATGCTTGTAGGACCATTCCACATCGCCCACCGGCGTCAGCAGTTTCTCGCTCCAGGGTTCGTTCCAGTTCTCGTGGGTGCCGAGAATCCAGACCAGTTCGCCGCTATCCATGCTGACCTTGATCACCGCATCCTGGTAGGGCACGGACATGAGGAAGGAGTTGTCTGCCTCTTCGTAGATCAGGGCGTTGCCATGGGTCCAGTCGTAGACGATGCCTTCAACGACGCCATCGTAGTGGTTGGCCCAGAAATCCTCCCGAAGCGAGTTGTAGCCGATGCGGTTTATGTCCAGGATGTCGAACAGGCTCCACTCGTTGACGACCTCGCCCTCGGGCGTGAATTCCACCACCACATCGCCAATCACGTTGGCGTCCGCCCGTGGGGCGTCGGGATCGGTCTCGCTGGTGTACCAGTCTTCGATCACCCGATGCTCGCTGCTCAGCAGCAGGAAGTTGCCGTTGGGCAGCTCGACGAAGTCGTGGTGGAAGGAGTCGGTTTCCACGGGAATGCTGTCGGGCGCGGGATCCTTGGCGGTGCCGGTGAAATGCCAGCGGCGCTGGATGTTGCCCAGCATGTCGATCTCGATCATGCCGTCGGTGCCGGGCCAGACTTCGTAGACCAGATTGCCGTTGTTGAGCCGCCGTACGTCGTGGACGCGATGGTTGCCTGGCAGGTAGTACCAGACGATCTCTCCATCGTCGTCCACGGCGATGGCGGGGGAGAAGTTGGCCGGAGTGGAATTGCCTTCCGTTTCCCATCGGCCGTTTACGTTGAAGATTGTTACGCCGGGTTCCAGGCGTGCCGGATCCCGGGCGGTGATCACCGGTGTCGGAAACGCCTCCGGCAATGGGGGCGTGGTAAACGTCTGTGCTGCGGTTTCCGTGGCAAGCCCGCCTGCATCTTCAAGGGTAGCCGTAATGGTGTGAGTCCTGTCGGGACGCATGCCGAGCACCGGAACCTCGTGGTCCGCGGTCATCTCGTCGCTGGGCGTGACGCTCCAGCTTCGCTCCCCGTCGTCGAAATTGATCGTCAGCCGCGTCGGGACGTCTGTCGTGACGGTCAGGACAGCGGCCAGCGGCACCGTGGGATTCGGATTGGCCGCCAGCGTAACGCTTTCGACGGATGGCCCGGAGGCTTCCGGCGTTGTCGTGCTTGCGTCATCGCCAGCCGGAGATCCACAACCGGACAAGAGGAGTGAAGCCGCGAGCAACGACGCCGGCAGGGAGTGCGATGAAAGGTTCATTGGGGGACTCCTTAAGGGGTCGCAGGATTGAGACAGACATGCAAATTTACCCGGTTGGCGACCAATTCGCTAATCGCACCGCCAAACCGACGCCGTGGGCTTTCGCGATGCCCTTTCAAAACCCCGGCTATCCGTATCGATGGGTTGGCGAAGCTGCGCTAACGCAGTCCCTTGCAGTTCAGGTAAAGTCGCGTTCCTGCATGAGTCAATCACTCCGAAAAGGTGAGAACGTGAAACCAATTATCAGTGTGGTGGCGCTAGTATTATTCGGTGCCTCGGGCGCGCTGGCTCAGCCCAGTGACGCTACCCTGCGTTTGCTCGAGCGGAACCGGATGTTCGAGCCGAACATCATCCAGGTTGCCGAGAATGTCTATACCGCGATCGGTTACCAGGTTTCTGCCAATACCATGATCGTGGGGGATGACGGCGTCATCATCGTCGACCCCGGGCAGCAGATGGCCGGCGCCCGTCAGGTGCGCGCCGCATTCGAACAGATTACCGATCTGCCGATCCGGGCGCTCATCTATACGCATAGCCATGGCGACCATGTCAACGCCTCGCCGGCCTTCTTCGATCCGGACTCGAGTATCGAAGTCTGGGCACGATCCAACTATGGATCCGAGACCGCAAGGGTCGCAGCGGCCGGGTTGACCGGTGGCGCGCGGCCGTCCAATACGCAGGGGTTCGACCTGCCGCCGGAGCAGCGGATCAGCGTGGGTGTCGCCATCCCGCCGGAACGTCCCGTCGGCAATCAGATGGGCGACGGTGCGCGCGCACAGGTTCAGCCCGTGCAGCCGGTGGAGCCGACCCATACCTTCGCCGAGGATCGCGTGCGGCTTGAAATCGCCAGTGTCACGCTGGACCTGGTGGCCGCGCCGGGTGAGACGGCGGACCAACTCTACGTCTGGCTGCCGGAGCAGCGGGTCGTATTCGCAGGCGACAACTTCTACCAGTCCTGGCCGAACGTATACCCGCTGCGAGGTACGGCGCGGCGTTCCATCCGCGACTGGATCCGAAGCATCGACAGCATGATAGCCGAGGACCCGCTGCACGTGGTGGGCGGGCATACCACGCCCATGCTCGGTAATGCCGTGGAGGTGCTGACCAACTATCGCGACGCCATGCAATGGGTGGTGGATCGCACCATCGAAGGCGCCCGGCAGTACATGACGCCGGATGAATTGGTGGAGTACGCGGCGCTCCCGGAGCACCTGGCGGAGTTGGACTACCTGGCCGATTACTACGGCAGCGTCTGGGGAACGGTGCGCGACATCTACGCCCAGGACCTGGGCTGGTTCGACGGCGACCCGCTGAACCTGCATCGCGAGAGCCCGCTGAAACAGTCCCAGCGCATGTCGGACCTGGTGGGCGGGGTGGATGTCCTGATGACCAAGGCACGCGAAGCGATGGCGGCGGACGACCCGCTGGGCGCCGCACAGTTGGCCCAGCACGTGATTCGGCTTCGGCCGGAGGATTCGGAGCCCAAATTGCTGATGGCGGATGCGCTCGCCATCGTTGGTGAAAGGACGTTCAACGCCCCCGCCCGCAATTACACGCTTTCCTCGTCCAATCGGTATCGGCGCCAAGCCACGCAAGGCGAGTGAGAAAGTTGCATCGGGGCTACCGGGTCCCGCAGCCAGGTTCGGGCACAGCAGATGAATCTGGCAGAATTGACTCTGGTGAAAGCCTCCGTGTTGTTGCGTTCCGGAAGGATCTCTCCGGTCGAGCTGACGAAGGCGTACCTGGAGCGGATCGAGGGGTTCGACGGCGCCCTTAACTCCTATATCACCGTCACCGCCGACATGGCGCTCGAGCGCGCCCGAACGCTCGAAAAAGAGCTCTCGTGCGGACGTTGGCGAGGTCCGTTGCACGGTATCCCCGTGGCCCTGAAAGACAACATCGATACAGCGGGCGTCCTGACCACCGGCGCCAGCGAACTGTTCGCTTCCCGCATCCCGAACGAGGACGCGGAGGTCGTTCGCCGGCTGGAGGCTGCGGGCTCGATCATGCTAGGCAAGCTCAATCTGCACGAATTCGGCCTTGGCGGTACATCGGCCACAACACATTTCGGGCCCGTACACAATCCATGGAATCTGGACTACGTACCCGGGGGCTCGTCCGGGGGCTCTGCCGCGGCCGTCGCCGCCAGGCTTTGCGGCGCCGCCCTGGGTACCGACACGGTGGCTTCGGTACGCATGCCGGCTTCGTTTTGCGGGACCGTGGGGCTGAAAGCCACCTACGGGCTGGTGAGCACGCGCGGCCTTATTCCGCTGTCCCAAACGCTGGATCACTGCGGTCCGTTGACGCGCAACGTTGCCGACAGCGCCCTGATGCTGCAGGCCATGGCCGGGTTCGACCCCCTCGATCCGACCAGCATTCGCGCCGAAATTCCCGGTTACGCAAGCGCGCTGTATGCCACTACGACCGACTTGCGGATCGGCATCCCGCGGCAGCCGTTCTACGCGCGCCTGGACCCGGAAGTGGAATCCCTTGTCGAGACGGCGCTCGCCCGTATCGCCACGATCACGGCGTCCATGCAGGATGTTGCGTTTCCCGAGCTGGAGGGCTTTGCCATCTCCAGTGCCGAAGCCTATGCCTGGCATGCTCCCTATGTCCGTGACGAATCCAACCACGTGTTCTACCAGCCCCAGACGCTGGGTCGTATCCTGAGCGGCGCCGGCATTTCGGCGGTGGAGTACCAGCGCATCCGCCGCCGGATCGAAGGCAGCCGCCGGCTGGCCCGCGACTTGTTCGAGGAAGTCGATCTGCTGATCACGCCGACCACGCCGGTACTTCCGGGAACCATCGAAAATGCGCTGACCCATCTGCCCGTCGAGGTTCCTGCACCTCAAATCCGCAATACGATGCCGTTCAATATCCTCGGATTGCCGACGATTTCCGTACCGTGCGGATTGAGTTCAACCGGCTTTCCCGCAGGACTTCAGATCAGCGGTCCGCGACTCGGCGAACTGGACGTGCTACGCCTGGCGCACGCCTACGAACAGGGCACGGACTGGCACAATCTTCGACCTCCGGTCGGCTGAGGAGAGAGCGGCGAAGATGCCCGCCGCGCATCGGGAGCGCGCAAGAGCCGTTCTAACCGGGATCAATCGATTCCCTTGTGGCTGCCGTCGCAGAGGGGCTGGTTCCCCGTATGCTTGCAACCGCAGAAGTAGGCGGTGCAGTCGCGGTTCGCCACGAACCTGACGGGAGCGAAGTCGGTGCCGCTGTGCGAGCCATCGCAGAATGGCTGGTTGTTGCTTCTCCCGCATCGGCACCAGAAATACGCTCTGCCTTCGGTGACTTCCACCGCGTAGGGGCTCTTCTGCGCAATGACTGCTTCGGACATTCTTGTCATCCTATCCTCTCTCCAATCTGACTTTTCTGCAGGTTCCGGCGCTCAGAAGGCATTCACACCGGTGAGAGCCTGGCCCACGATCAACTGGTGGACGGTCTCCGTGCCCTCGTAGGTAATCACGGTTTCCAGGTTGAGCATGTGGCGCATGGCCGTATACTCGACGCTGATCCCGCTGCCGCCGAGCATATCGCGGCTGTCCCGAGCGATCTGAAGCGCCGCGCGGACGTTGTGCCATTTGACCAGTGAAACCTGTGCCGGCTGCAACCGGTCTGCGTCCTTCAGGCTTGCGAGCCTGTATGCGAGCAATTGGGAAGTTGAGATGCGGCGTGACATTTCGGCCAGGCGAATCTGTATCGACTGCGTGTGCGACAGCGGGCGGTCGAACAGCACCCTGTCGTGGGCATGGTCGAGCACCTCCTGGAAGCAGGCCTGCGCGGCTCCGATAACGCCCCAGCATATTCCGTATCGCGCCTGGGTCAGGCAACTCAGGGGATACCGAAGTCCCACCGCGTCGGGAAGAACATTTTCGGCGGGGACCCGAACGTTGTCGAAGAAAAGCGCCGAGGTGATGGACGCTCGCATCGAAAACTTTCGCTCGATATCGGTTGCCTCGAACCCCCGCATTCCCGGTTCCACGAGGAATCCGCGAATGCCCTCGTCGGTCATGGCCCACACCAGCGCGATGTCGGCGATGGTTCCGTTGGTGATCCACATCTTGGAC
>VYEH01000173.1:8893-9804 GCA_009843005.1 Pseudomonadota bacterium
GTTGAGGATCCAGTCGTCGCCGTCCCGCTTCGCGTGCGTCTTCATGTTGGCGGGGTCGGAGCCGCCCTGGGCTTCGGTCAGGCCGAAGCATCCGATCGCGTCGCCGCGCGCCATCGCCGGCAGCCAGCGTTCCTTCTGCCGGTCCGAGCCATAGCGGTGGATCGGGTACATGGTCAACGAACTTTGTACGGAGATGAAGCTGCGCAGGCCGCTGTCGCCACGCTCGAGTTCCTGGCAGATCAGGCCGTAACAGACGTTGTTCAAGCCGGCGCAACCGTATCCATTCAGCGTCGAGCCGAATAATCCCAAGCTGGCCATCTCGGGGATCAACTCGGCGGGAAATCGGTGTTCCTCAAAGCACTGCCTGACGATCGGAAGTACCTTGTCGGACACGAGTCGAGCCACGGTGTTCCTGACCAACACTTCGTCGTCCGCCAACAGCGAGTCGACGTCCAGCAGATCCAGGGAATTCAATCCAGCCAATACTCTCTCCCTTGCAGCCGGTTTATCGGAGCGAACGGTTCCACCATCGCTTCGAGAACGGCGTGACCCGCTGTCATCGCCGAGAAATATCCAGGTTCCGTTCGCGCTGGCTACTATGGTCGAGTTGGCGCCCAGGATGTGTTGAATGTTGCAACTGACTCGCCAATAGAATATTTGTCTCGCCAGAGCCTTGCAGGTGGCGGCCGCGTTATTGCGAGCTAGCCGCACCAGCCGATGCGGACTGTCTCACCTTCAGAAGGAGGGATTGCAGACGCGACATCTCCTTCTCACTGATGTCGCCAAACAGCTCTGCCAGCCATCGCTTGTGATGCTTCGACATCTGGCTGAATCGGCTGCTCCGTTCTTACGTCAGCTGATTGAACAGGATACGACGAACATGCTCGGCTCGATTTCGTTCAACCCAGCCA
>VYEH01000173.1:9814-10203 GCA_009843005.1 Pseudomonadota bacterium
CGTTAGAGACCATGAGTTCACTCGAAAGCTCTGACATTGTCAGGGGCCGGTTGGCGCGTTCCAGTTCGGACAGGACATCGAATCGCGGCAGCGTAGTGGAAAAGTGGATCCTGAATTGAGAGCGCAAGTGCTTCTCGACGACCGTCTCGCATGAAAGGATGCGCAGCCATGTGCGGACTGCTTCCTTGTCGCGATTTTTCGATGTGTCGGACATGGATTTTGACATCTCTGCGTCGGGAATATCGGTCAGCTTGCCACGCAATGCTCAGCAGGGCAAATTGAATGAACTTTAAAGTTTTAAGTATATAATAAAATCGGTACGGGAGGAAACGATGAACAAAGCTGCAGCCGTCGAAGGCACTCACCATATTCACGCGTTGATCCTGGGC
>VYEH01000392.1:0-445 GCA_009843005.1 Pseudomonadota bacterium
GGTCCAGAGGGCGGTGACGCGGGTGGGCGGGTCGTGGCCGCCGGCCCTCCGCAGCACCTGGAAGCGTGCGCCGAGGCCCTCACGGGCCAGGCGCTCGCGGCCGTTGCCGGAATCGGCGGTGAATCACCCGTTGCCCGCGCGGGCCGGCGGGAGCGGGTGACATCCGGGGTCCGGGACGCGCCCGACGGCCGGATCAACGGCGCCGTGGAAGTCGTTCGCGCCCGCGAACACAATCTCAAGAACATCGACATCCGGTTACCGCGCAACCGGTTCACTGTCATCACCGGCGTGAGCGGCAGCGGCAAGAGCACGGTCGCCTTCGACATCCTGTTCGCGGAAGGGCAGCGCCGTTACCTGGAATCCCTCAATGCCTACGCGCGCCAGTTCGTCCAGCCGGCCGGCCGCGCGGACGTGGATGCCGTATTCGGCATTCCCCCGACCGTGG
>VYEH01000392.1:455-4748 GCA_009843005.1 Pseudomonadota bacterium
GCACCAGCCGCGGGGGACGCAAGAGCACCGTCGCCACCCTGACGGAGATCCATCACTTTCTGCGCCTGCTGTTCGTCAAGCTCGGGGTGCAGCATTGCCCCGACTGCCATGTTCCCATCGACGCCCAGAGCCCGGCCGCGATCCTTGGACAATTGCTATCCCGTTACCGGGACCGTCGAGTCGAGTTGCTCAGCCCGATGGTCGTCGCGCGAAAGGGCTATTACACCGACCTTGCGAAGTGGGCCGCCGGCAAGGGATTCGACTACCTGCGCGTCGACGGCGAGAGACTGCCCACGGCCTCCTGGCCGCGGCTCGACCGCTTCAGGGAACACGATATCGAGTTGCCGGTGGGCGAGGTCACCGTCTTGCCTGAGGCCGAGCGGGCGCTGGATGCCTTGCTCTCGAAGGCGTTGGACTTCGGTGGCGGCCGGGTGGCCGTACTCGCCACCGATGGACCGAATGAGCCGAATGAGCTGGATGGGCCGGTTTTGTTCTCAGTCCGCCGTGCCTGTCCCAAGTGCAGCCGCAGCTTCCCGGAACTGGATCCCAGGATGTTTTCCTTCAATTCCCGGCACGGATGGTGTCGTCGCTGCCGGGGCGCCGGCATCGAATTAGGGGATGACAGGCGGACAGACCCCAAGGAGGATGTGCTGAGCGAACTGGCGGACCTGGAGGGCGACCGCGGCCGAACGATCCGGAACCTCGGAAAGCGCGAAGCGCGGACCTGCACGGCCTGCGGTGGCGCCCGGCTTTGTCCGCAGTCGCTTTCGGTCAGCTTCAAGAACCGGAATATTGCCGAGTACTCGAATCTGCCAGTGTCTCGGGCGCTGGCGGTCTTCGACGGACTGGAACTCGAAGGCCGCGAAGCCCGTATCGCCGCGGACGCGCTGGAGGAACTCAAGGGCCGCCTCAAGCTTCTGGCGTTTCTCGGGCTCGACTACCTTGCGCTGGACCGTGCCGCGCCCACGCTCAGCGGCGGCGAGGTGCAGCGGATCCGCCTGGCGGCGCAACTGGGCTCCAATCTGCGCGGCGTCTGCTACATCCTCGATGAGCCCACGATCGGTCTGCATCCCCGGGACAACGGCTTGCTGCTGGAAACGCTGGCGCGCCTGCGGGCGAAGGGCAATACGGTGGTGGTGGTCGAACACGATGAAGCCACGATCCGGCGTGCGGAGCATATCATCGACCTGGGCCCCGGCGCCGGAGTGGGCGGAGGCGAGGTAGTGGCTTCGGGCACTCTGGACGAGGTTCTGCGATCGACCCGTTCGATTACCGCAAGAATGCTTGCCAACCCTCTCCCGCACTCCATGACCCGCCGAGCGATCAACGGCGAGACCGAGTGGCTGAATGTCGTCGGAGCCAGGCGGCACAACCTCAAGGCCGTGGACCTGAAGCTGCCGCTCGGCGCGCTGACCTGCGTAACCGGCGTCAGCGGCAGCGGCAAGAGCACCCTCGTGCGCGAAGTGCTGTACGAAAGCATCAAGACGTGCCTGTCGCGTCGGGAGGACGCCCTGCGGGGCTGCGACGCGCTGCAAGGCTGGGAGGCGCTGGCGCGTGCGCTGGAGGTCGATCAAACCCCGATCGGCAAGACACCCCGGTCCTGTCCGGCGACCTACATCGGCATCTGGGGCGAGATCCGCCGGCTATTCTCCATGACCCCCGAAGCACGCATCAGGGGTTACGGCCCAGGCCGGTTCTCCTTCAACCTGGCCGGTGGCCGCTGCAATTACTGCGACGGGCAGGGGGTCAAGAAGATCGCCATGAACTTCCTGCCGGACGTGCGTATTCGTTGCGAGCGTTGCGGAGGCGGCCGCTTCAATGGCGAAACGCTGGAAGTCAGGTACAGGGACAAGACCATCGCCGAAGTACTGGCCATGAGCATCGATGAAGCCCTGCCATTCTTCGCGGCACACCCGAAACTGCACTACACGCTGAAACTGCTGCAGGACGTGGGGTTGGGCTACTTGACGCTCGGCCAGCAAAGTCCGACTTTGTCCGGAGGCGAGGCCCAGCGGATCAAGCTCGTCGCCGAACTCGCCAAGTCCCGGCCGAGAATCGAACACATCGGCGCAACGCGGCCGCAGACGCTGTACGTGCTCGACGAGCCCACCATCGGGATGCACATGGCCGATGTCGGCAAACTGATCGACGTGCTCCATCGCCTGGTAGACGCCGGCAATTCGGTGGTGGTGATCGAGCACAACCTCGACCTGGTCGCGGAAGCCGACTGGGTTGTGGACCTGGGTCCCGAGGGCGGCGACGGGGGAGGGCGCATTGTCGTGCAGGGCCCGCCCAGGCGTCTGCTGGAGCGGGGGTCCCCCCGGTCTCATACCGTAAGGGCGCTCGCGGAGATGATGGCGGATCGGCTCGATAGCGATTGAGCGTTTGTAGCCACCGAAATGTCTTGTTTTTGGGTTTTGTGCCCAGTTTTGGGGCAGGTCGCCATTACAGTCCTGGGATATAGTCTGGCTGGCCGGACTGACAAGGCGCTGCATGGTATCGCGCAGACGAGGGGATAGTATGGGTACATTCACCGTTCCGCTGGAAGTGGCCGGCCCGCTGGGCCGCCATTACGAAACGGTTGATGCCATGGTGGACTCCGGCGCGACTTATACGATTCTGCCCGCCGCCATTCTCCATCGTTTGGGCGTGGTTCCCCGCGGTACCAGACGGTTCGTGCTTGCCGACGGCAGCCATGTCGAGCGCGGTTTCAGCACAACCTGGATGCGGCTCGCCGGACGGGAAGAGTTGTCCCCTGTTGTATTCTGGGATGAGGATGCGCGGCCGCTGCTTGGCGCCGTGACGCTGGAGATATTCAGCCTGGGAATCGACCCTATAAACGGGCAGTTGATTCCGGTGGATGCGTTCATGTTGGCGCTTGGTTCGAGCTACATCGGGGATGAAGGCGATAGGGCAAGCCGAATTTCAATGATCGGTTGCTCGTCCACTCGTTACTTTCGGCCGTGCACCAGCCTGTACAGCGCCGGCAGCACCAGCAGCGTAAGCAGAGTCGAGGACACGATCCCGCCGATGACCACCGTCGCCAGCGGCCGCTGAACTTCGGAGCCGATCCCGGTGTTCAGCGCCATGGGGACGAACCCCAGGGATGCCACCAGGGCCGTCATCAGCACCGGGCGCAGGCGCGTCAGGGCGCCCTCCACGATCGCTTCGGTCAACGGACGGCCGTCGGCGCGGAGCCTGCGGATGAAGGTCACCATCACTAGGCCGTTCAGGACGGCGATGCCCGATAGGGCGATGAAGCCGACCGCGGCCGAGATGGAGAACGGTATGCCGCGCAACGCCAGGGCAGCAATGCCCCGGTAAATGCCAGTGGTACGCCCGTGAAGATGATGGCCGCGTCGATGATCGAGCCCAGCGCCAGGGTGAGCAGCACCGCGATGATCAACAGGGTCACCGGCACGACCACGGCGAGCCGGTTGGCGGCCGACTGAAGGTGCCGATAGGTGCCGTCGTAGGCAATCCAGTAGCTTGGCGGAATCTCGACCTGCCGGCCCACGGCGGCCTGTACCTCGGCCACGAATGAGCCCAGATCCCTGCCGCGCACGTTGGCCGTGACCACGACCCGCCGCTTGCCGTTCTCGCGCAGGATCTGGTTGTAGCCGGTCACCACGCGGATGTCGGCGACCTCGGCCAGGGGGACGAAGCTGCCGCCGGGCAGGGGTACCGGCAGGGCGGACAGCCGGTCGGGATCCGATCGCAGGTCGTCCGCGAGCCTCACGACAATGTCCACCCGGCGGTCCCCCTCGTACAGTTCGCCCGCGGTGGCGCCGCCCAGGGCCGTTGCCACCACATCCTGCAGGTCCATGACCGTCAGTCCGAGGCGCGCCAGCATGGTGCGCCTCGGTTCCACCGTCAGCACCGGCAACCCGGTGGCCTGCTCCACCGCCACATCCGCCGCCCCGGGGATGGCGCCGATGACCTGCTGGAGTTCGTCCCCGAGGTGGATCAATTCGTCGAAGTCGTCGCCGAAGACCTTGACGGCCAGTTCGGCGCGCACGCCGGCGATCAACTCGTTGAAGCGCATCTGGATCGGCTGGAGAAACTCGTACTGGTTGCCCGGGATGGGCGTCACCAGGGTCTCCAGGTCCGCGACCACCTCGGCCTTCGGCTTGTCCGGATCGGGCCACAATTGCCGGGGCTTGAGGATGATGAAATTGTCCGCGACGCTGGGGGGTACCGGGTCCGTCGCCACTTCGGCGCTGCCGATCTTGGAGAAAACATGCTCCACTTCCGGCATTTCCATGATTCGCGGTTCCAGTTGCTGTTGCAGTT
>VYEH01000392.1:4758-9184 GCA_009843005.1 Pseudomonadota bacterium
GTTGCAGCGATGTGCCCGGGATGCGCAGCGCGTGCATGACGATATCGCCTTCGTCCAGGTTCGGCAGGAACTCGGCCCCGAGCCGGGTTGCAAGCAGGCCGCTGCCCGCGACCAGGGTGACCGCGATGCCGACGGTCAGCCAGCGGAAACGCAGTGCCGTGGCAAGCAGGGGCCGATACGCGAAGCGGGCGCCGGCGACAAGCGGGTTCCTGCGGTCCCGGACCGGCTTGCGGAACAGGAGCGCAACGGCCGCCGGCACAAAGGTGACGGACAGCACCATGGCGCTCAGGAGCGCAATCACCACGGTCGTGGCCATGGGATGAAACATCTTGCCTTCCACGCCCGTCAGGGCAAAGATCGGAATGTAGACTGCCGTGATGATGCCGACGCCGAACAGCGCCGGGCGGATGACTTCGCCGGTGGCCTTGCGGACGGTTTCCAGCCGTTCCTTCAGCGGCTGCGGGCCGCCGGCTCCCGCTTCGCCCAGCCTCCGCAGGCAGTTCTCGACGATGATGACCGCGCCGTCCACGATCAGCCCGAAGTCCAGTGCCCCCAGGCTCATGAGGTTGGCGCTGACCCGGCTCTGCACCATGCCGGTGACGGTCATCAGCATGGCCAGCGGAATGACCGCGGCGGTGAGCAGGGCGGCGCGCACGTTGCCCAGCAGCAGGAACAGCACCACGATGACCAGCAGCGCGCCCTCCAGAAGGTTGGTCCTTACCGTGGCCAGCGTCTGGTCGACCAGTTCGGTGCGGTCGTAGACCGCGGTCGCCGAGACCCCGGGCGGCAGGCTCGGCTGAATTTCTTCCAGCCGGTCGGCCACGGCGCTGGCGACCGTGCGGCTGTTCTCACCGATGAGCATGAACACGGTGCTCATCACCACTTCGCGGCCGTCCTGGGTGGCCGCGCCCGAACGAAGCTCGCTGCCGATTCCGACCGCGGCGACATCCCCGATCCGGACGGGTACGCCGTCGCGCTCGCTGATCACCACCTCGGCCAGGTCCTGCATTTCCTGCGCACGGCCCGGGACCCGCAGCAGCCACTGCGCGCCGTTGTACTCGATGAACCCTGCGCCGCGGTTGTCGTTGTTCTGCCGGAGACGGTCGAGCACGTCGGCGTAGGTCACCCCGTAGGCCAGCAACCTGGCCGGGTCCGGCGCCACCAGGATTTCCTTCTTGAAGCCGCCCACGGGACTGACCTCGACCACTCCGGGGACGCGCAGGAGTTGCGGGCGGATGACCCAGTCGTGCACGGTTCTGAGGTCGGTGGGCGTCACCGGTGTTCCGTCGGCGTTGAGCGCGCCGGGCTCGGAGTCCACCGTGAACATGAAAATCTCGCCCAGACCGGTTGCAATGGGGCCGAGGGCGGGTTCGAGCCCGGCGGGAAGCGCCGTTCTCGCCGCGTTCAACCGTTCCCCCACCTGCTGGCGGGCGAAATAGATGTCGGTCCCTTCCTGGAACACGACCGTGATCTGCGAGAACCCGTAGCGGGACAGCGACCGTGTGTAGTCCAGCAAAGGCAGTCCCGCCATGGCGTTCTCGATGGGAAAACTCACCCGCTGTTCCACTTCCAGCGGCGTATAACCGGGGGCGGACGTATTGATGGTGACCTGTACATTGGTGATGTCGGGTACCGCGTCAATGGGCAGGCGCGTGAAATTCCACGCACCGAGAATCCCGGCCAGCAGGACCAGCACCATGATCAGCCCTCGTTGCCCGATGGAAAGGCGAAGAATCGATTCGAGCATGGTCCGCTCCCCGGTCAGTGATCGTGGGTCGCGCCCGACTTCTCGATGTCGGCCTTGAGGACGTAGCTGTTTTCGGTGACGTAGCGCGTCCCGGGATCCAGCCCGCCGAGAACCTCAACCCAATCACCCGCTGCCCGGCCCAGTTCCAGCATGCGGACCTCGTATTCGTCGCCGATCTGCGCATAGACCACGGTGAAGTCACGGAAGGTTTGCAGCGCGCTTCGCCTGACCGCCAGCGGCACCTCGTGTTCGGCAACCCTGACCTCTGCCGTCACGAATGTTCCCGGGGTCAGCGAGCCTGCGCTGTTGTCAAGCACGACGCGGGCATTGACCGACTGGTTGGCCGCGGAGAATACGTCCAGGTAGGAGATGGCGCCCTCCAGGGGAGCACCGCCCGAGGCCGGCGTCACGATCACCTGAGAGCCCGGCAGAATGCGGTCCCTGTCGCCCGGGAAGACCGCGAGTTCCGCCCACACGGATGACGTGTCGACGATGGTGAACAGCTGCCGTCCGGCGGTCTGTTCACCCGGGTTGGCGACCCGTTCGGTCACCACACCGGCGATGGGGGCATTGATCGGGTACGACTGCAGGCTCTCGTTGCTTTCCACCGTCGCCAGAAGCTGGCCCTCCGTGACCGACTCTCCCGGCATCACGTGAACGGAGCGGATGGCGCCGTTGAAGCGCGCACTGACCGCCCGCACCCGATCCGTATTCGGCACGATGCGCCCGTAGAGGGTGACGCTTTCCTCGATCACGGCGGGCCCGGCGGTTTCCGTCCCCAGCCCGAATGCTTCGGCCATCTCGGGGCCGATCCGCGTGCGACCCTCGAAGCTGTCGTAGTCCCAGCGGTATGAACGGCGGTCATGCACCGCATCCACGCTGTCGGCGAACGAATGCGGGTCGTAAACCAGCGAGCTGCCGCGCAGGAAGTCTCCCTGAGCCCGAAACTCGTGTTCATCGATACGGTTACCCAGGCGGGTCAGCGTGACGTTCAGATTCACGTCGCGGGGATCCACAGCCTGGCCGCCAACAGTGGCCCAGGCACGGAACTCCGGTGGTACTCCGGCCTCGACGATGGCCAGTTCGATGGCGAAGTCGCCACCCCTGAGCATGCGGCCGTTGTTGGGACCGCGCTCATAGTCTTCGGTCTCCACTGCCGCGCCCATGTCCTCGGGCGGCGCGCCGCTGCAGGCCGCCAGCAAAGGGAGCAAAATCGTAGGCAGAATGAGTTTCTTGTTCATGGTTGACCTCACTGTGCGCCGGCCGGGGACAGAACGGGGACCCCGGTCAGGCGCTCGATCTCGACGACGAGTCCATGGGCTTCGATACTGGTTTCCAGCAATTCGTTACGGGCCTGCAGCAGTTCCGACTGCACCGTGCTCAACTCGAAGTAGCTGGTGCGCCCCAGTTCGTAGGCCCTGCGCGTATCCGCCAGCGCGCTTTCCAGCAGCGGAATCATGCGATCGCGCAGGATGCCCGCGACGTTTACATCGTGGAGGAGTTCCTGGTAAAGGACGAACAGCGCGGTTTCGATGCGCACGCGGGTTGCCCGTGCGTCCCCCGATGCCCGGGCCATGTCGGCGAACGTCTCGGCGATACGGCCCAGGTAGCGGTCCCTGGTTGCCAACGGCACGGTGATTTCACCGACCAGTGCAAAGTCGTCGGTTGTCTCGAAGCGGCGAACGCCGGCGCGGAGTTGCCAGTCCGGCCGGCTGCGCGCCCGCGCCACGTTCAGTTCGGCTTCGGCCAGCCGGCGCTGGGTCATGAAGACCGCGATATCGGGGTTACCGTCCACCCGGGAACGGAGCGTTTCCAGCGGCTCCACAAGCGGAAGCGCCTGGACATCTCCCACGGCCTGGCTGAAATCCGGTTGCGTCTCGCCCCACTGCTCGCCCAGGCGGTGATTGGCCGAGACCAGTTCATGTTCGTAGTCCTCTGCCAGCAGTTCGGCCCGAACCAACCCGGCTTCGGCCCGCGACAGCTCGGCTTGCGTGGCGCCGCCCGCCGCAACGCGGGCGCGCACCGACTCGACGATCTGCTCGGCCAGGCGAATTGCCTCGGCGGCGTTGACCAGGCGCGCCTGAAAGGCCAGGCAGGCAATAAAGCGCCGGGCCGTTTCAGCCGCGGCGTCAAGCTGCAAGACCTGTGCTTCGACTTCGCGCAGCGAGATGTCGGCACGGGCGGCGTCGACCTGACGAAGACGGACGCCGCGCTCCAGAACCCAGATGAGGGATAGCGTCGTTTCCGCACCGCTCAACCCGCGAAACTTGTCGGTTCCCACGACATCGTTGATGGCCACGTCAAGTACCGGGTTGGGCGCGATACCGGCTTGTTCGAACCGGCCCCAGGCCGCGTCGACCCGGTAGCCGTTTGCGGCCAGCGCCGGATTGGCGTCCAGGGTCCGCGCCAGCGCCTCGTCCAGTGTGACGGACGGCAGCGTTTGCGTCAGGACGGGCTGCGAGGCCGCGATGGCAGCAACAAACCAGAGTGCGGGGCACGCCCGAAAATAGCGTGTGAATCGATCCAGCATCGAAGGATCTCCCAATTGCATGCAAGCTCACGCGCCTCGCGCGCGAAGGAATCAAGCGATACGCAGACTGGGAGCGTAGGGAGGGGCGCGCAACGGTGGCCGCCAGCGCGATTTGCGGTTTGCCGGCCGCGGCTCGGAGAGTGCAGGTT
>VYEH01000392.1:9194-10189 GCA_009843005.1 Pseudomonadota bacterium
AACTGCCCGACCCGAACCAGGTCAATCAACGGGCCCTGATGAAGGTTTAGATCGAAATCCGCGAGAGTCGATTTGCCCCCGCGCATCTCGGCCACGGAGATGTCGTTGTCTCCGGCGTGCTCGCGTTCGCCCGGATGCTCGTGCTCAGGCGTGTCTGGATGGTGCACATGCGCATCGTCTCCGTGGCTGTGAAGCAATTGCGTGTGGAGATGGACGCCCCGGGGCTCGCCGACGTTTCCATCGGCGTCCACATGCATGTGCAGGCCGCCGAGCTGCACGGCCAGGAGGCCCATGCACGCGGTGATCGAAACCGGGTATCTCAGATGGCGCATGGAAAAATTGTATCACCCCATCCGGCGTCGGGTGGCGCTGGGGCGTCAAATACCTGCCGCGCCACGGGTCAGGACGATGCCGAGGATTGTCATCATCAGCGCATTGGCGGCTATGAGGATGCCCACGGAAATCAATTGGGACCGGAAAATTTCCGCCCGCAATTCGGAACGAACCGAATCGATGCGGGCCAATAACTCCGTATGAAGTGAGTCGATACGCGTGTGCAGCGCCGCGAGTCCGGCCTCGAAGCGTTCCACGGTCACCAATTGACTGGCGGATTCGTTCACGACTTCCACAATGGCTTCGGCCTATTCGCTCGTAAAGTCCGGCTGGGTTTGCGGCAGAGCGAATGCCACATATTTGGCGCCACTGCCCGCATCGTCGATTCCCGATCTCGTTGTGGCCTTGCCGCCGCCCGCCGCTATGACAACGTATTGGCGGCCGTCGATGCGGTAGGTGATCGGAGTGGCGTGACCGGCTGCCGGCAGCACGGTTTCCCACAGCAATTCGCCGGTGGCCTTGTCGAACGCCCTGAACTTGCGGTCGAAGACCGTGGCGGCAATGAAGGCCAGGCCGCCCGCCGTGACCAGCGGGCCGCCGTAGTTCTCGCTGCCGGTCGGGCCCGCGCCCGAGTCCGCCAGTTCGGGGTATTCCCCCAGGGG
>VYEH01000011.1:0-9703 GCA_009843005.1 Pseudomonadota bacterium
ACGAACATGAAGACGACGGCGACGAGCTCGATGGCGACACTGTTGAAATCCCCGAAACTCTCGTCGTAAGTCGAGAAACCGCCGATGGCCACCGTGCTGAATGCGTGACATATGGCATCGAAGGGCCCCATGCCGGCAAGCAGATAGGCCAGCGCGCAGAGCACCGTGATGCCCAGGTAGACATACCAGAGCGCCTTCGCCGTTTCCGTGATGCGCGGCGTCAGCCGGGTATCCTTGACCGGTCCCGGCGTCTCCGCCCGGTAGAGTTGCATGCCGCCCACGCCCAGCATGGGCAGCACCGCCACGGCGAGCACGATGATGCCCAGTCCCCCGAACCACTGCAGTTGGTGGCGGTAGAACAGAATCGACTCCGGCAGCTCGGCAAGCCCGGTCAGTACCGTCGCCCCGGTGGTGGTCAGTCCGGACATGGACTCGAAGACCGCGTCGGTGAGGCTCATCTGCGGATGGTTGGTCAGCAGCAGCGGAACCGAGCCGAACAGGCCCAGCACGATCCAGAATGCGGCCACGACCAGGAACCCTTCTCGCAGGCGCAGCTCCTGGGTCTGCTCGCGCACCGGCCACCAGATCACGACGCCGGAGCCAAGAATGATGAGGAACGACGCTGCGAATACGAACCACTGGCCATCCGTAAAGATCAGCGAAACGATGATCGGCAGCAGCATTGTGGCGCTGAACATCGCCAACAGCAGACCGAGAACGCGTTGTATTGTTGGCCTGGCTCGCACTTCTGGATTTGGGCTTAGTGCGGTTTGCGGGCCAGTAAACAGTAAAGCGGAGTAAATATCCCCGTCTTGCCGCCCGCGACATACGCCTCGGCCGTTCGATCCATCAATCGGATCACGGCGGCGGAACCTTTCGGAAACAGTCTTATCGCTTCCGCGAGCCGCAGGCCGCCGGCCATCGCCTTGCGGCCCAGCGGCGTCCTGCGAAATGCATTGCGCAACGTTCCGGCCTGTCCTTCCATGGGCTTGTACCAGGGCGTGCCAGGTTCGTCCTCGATGCCCCTGTCGATCGCCTCCAGGATCTGGAATCCGACGGCCTCAAGCGCACGGCTCACTTCGGCGAACGTGGCGATGCCGTTGAGGGCGATTCCGAGCTCCAACTCTTCCTTCATGGCCCGATGATGACTGTTGCCCGGGTCGAACTTGTCCGTCATGCACATCTCCTGGGCCCAGAACAGGGCGCCGGGCTTCAACACGCGGAAGATCTCTGCAAATGCGCCCTGCTTGTCCGGCGCGTGACATGTCGACTCGATCGCATAGCCCGCATCGAACGAGTTGTCTTCGATGACACTCATGTCCATGAAGCTGCAATTTACGTACTCGGCCATATGGTCGAGACCTTCCTCGACGTTCCTCGACCGGGCTTTTTCAAGCTGCTGAGCGTTGTTGTTGATGCAGACGACGCGGGCGCCGGACTCGCGCGCGACACGGCGCATGGGGCCGCCGACCCCGCAGCCGACATCGACGATCCTCATCCCCTCCCGCAGTTGCAATTTTTGAATCATCAGGCGCTGATGGCGGACGATCGACGCCTCCAGCGTCTCCGTGGGCCTCAGTGGCGCGAAGTGCAGGGACTCGTTCCACCCGAATTGCATGAATTCGCTGCACAGGTCGTAGTAATTGTTGACAGTCTCGGCGTGGTCGTAGTCGCCACCGTCGGCGTTGGCCCGATTCCTTCTGTCGAGCCAACCGCCAAAACGCGCCACGCGACTTGCGACGTTCCACCCCCTGTAGGCGTTCCGCAGGGATTTGGGCAGCGTGGTCAGCGAAGCGTGTTTCATCTGGATTCGGTCAGGGCGTCGGCGGGTCGCCGGTGGGCTGTGGCAACGCGTCCGCGAAGCGCGTCAGAAGCCGTTGCGGCGTTCGTCGATTCGAAACTTCAGCTTCCTGTTGGGCGCGCTGGTGGGGAACGGATTGAACGCGATTTCGTAATCCGATGGAACGACGCTGATATTGAAGTAGTGGGTGATCAGCATCAGGTTGACCGCCATCTGCAACTCCACCAGCCTTGAGCCCAGGCATCGATGAGTGCCAAGGCCGAATGGCACGTACGCACCGTTATTCTTGTGTTCCTCCCTCGGCGGCGAAAATCGCTCGATATCGAATCTGGCCGGTTCACTGAAGCATTCCTCGAGGTGGTGCGCGGCAGTATGGCCGAACACGACGCGGGTGTCCTTGGGAATGTCGAATCCGTGCAGTATGCAGTGATTCATGACGGTGCGGAGTTGCATCGGGATCACCGGATACAATCGCTGCGACTCCAGATAGACTCGATTCGCAACGTCGATCGCGGATGCTGTCAGGTCACCCGCATCCGGATCGCCATCACCAAAGAGGGCGTCGGCCTGCTCCTGAACCCTGCGGTAGACATCGGGATGCGTGGCCATGCAATAGAGCGCGAAGCTCAACCCGCTACCCATGTAAATGCTCGCGATCAATGCCGCGACGAACGGGAATCTCATGTCCGTTTCGGGCAGGAACTGGGGGTCGGCGGCGTGCAGATCCATCAGGTAATCAACCACGTCGCGCGGTTTGTTCCTTCTTTGCGCCGGCGTGTGCACTTCGTAAATCGAATCGATGACCTTGGTGACATAACGACGTTTTTTCCTCATCGAGGGGGTGTGCATCAGGAACTTCGGCAGCGCCCTCTGAACGTGCGTCACCAGCGACAGGTGTTGGTACTTGAGCAGGTCGCCGAGATAATCCGTTGTGTCGACTCCAATCAGAATGTTGGAGATCTGCAAACTGATGTGTTTCTGGCAGGCTGCCGCCGCGGGAATGACATCGCCTGGCTGCCATTCCTGCAAGGATGTGCGGCAAAGCCTGTAGAGTTCGTCCAGCCGCGCTTCGAGCAGCTTGCGCGAATAACTCCCCCGCAGCGACCTGCGCATCCTGAAGTGCTCCGCGCCGTCCATGCCGGGCATGGTGCGCGAGGCGCCGTACAGTTTTTCGATATCCGCCATATGGTCCCGGGTCCGGAAAAAATAGCGGCCGTTCTGGTTGATCCAGGCGTTGGTGTCCGGGCCCGCGAGAACAACCACGCCCTTGCCGACAAAGGGAGGTTGTATTCTGAACACCGGTCCATATTCGAGGTACATGTCCGTAAACAGTCTGGACAGGTTGCCACGCCTTAAATTGCGATTTCCGATCAGCCGCGACAGCCTGACCCTCGGAATCGGCTTCGAATGGGAAACATACATCCGCGCCGGTCGCGCCCTGCTTTCTTCGATGGCCCTGCCGATCGCCTGGCCGACGAGATCCATCTTGCAGATCAGGTCGATCCGGTCGCGGGCATGTTCGAACTCCTCCTCCGTAAGGAGCAGGCGAAACGCGTCGCAGGCAGCCACAAGGCTTACGAGGAGAACGTCGCGCGGGTCCGGGATTTCTTCATCGAGGAGCGCACTGAAAATTCGCGACTTTGTCACCTGTCTCGTGATTCCACCGGTGGGGGGATACACCCCGGTGCGCGACACGTTGCGGTTCAGCGACCAGAAACCGCCGCTGTCATGGTCCAGAATGTTGTTCTCCACCAGCCGTTTCAGCACGGTTTCAATCACCCATTCGGTCCGGTCTGCCGTTTTCTCGATCCAGTACTGCGCGGTTTGATTCTCGAGTGGCGCCTCGGCTATTTGCGCCAGAACCGGGTCCAGCAATTCATCGCCGGTCGGGGTGGAATCCAGCAGCGTGAGGGATTCCAGGTCGGTGTCGATGCGAAACTCCAGCGCCAGGTCGGCCAGCACGGAGCCCGCCATGGCGCAGGCCATGTTCCATCCTCCGACATGCTCCATGTAGCCGCTCTCTTCGTTCAGCAGCAGGAGGATCACTTCTTCGGACAGTCTCACAAGACTACTCCGCTCATTTCGACACACGCCATGTGATGGCAGTCCGGTAGCTGCAATCTAACGCGTTCCCAAGTTCAACGCCACTACCGTTTTCTTTCATATCCCATAAGATTGCCCAATCTGGCGCCGCATCGACCTGACTATGCCGTACCTGCGCTTGTGGACGCGACCTCAGGGTGGACGCCTTGACCGCGACCGGGCGGATGCCCATCATTGCGTCATTGCATACCGCAGACGGGAAAGAACATGGCCAAGTTTCTGTTTCGAACGAGTTACACACAGGATGGCGTCGCGGGTCTGATCAGGGAAGGCGGTACAGGGCGCCGGGAGGCGCTCCGACAGACCGTGGAGGGGCTGGGCGGCACGCTGGAAGGTTTCTACTATGCCTTCGGTGACGACGACCTGTTGTTGATCGCCGATCTCCCTGACGAAGAGGCTGCCACGGCGTTCTCCATGTTCGTAAGCGCTGCGGGCGCGCTGACCGTTTCGTGTACCGTGTTGCTGGAGCCGGAAACCATCGACGGGGCGATCGCGAAGAGCGTGCCCTACCGCAAGCCCGGCGACTGACCCGGAATTTCGCGCCCGCGCGAAGCTGTTTTCCCCGGCGGAGCGCCGCTCAGCGTCCTGTCAGGAAAGTTCCCGCCGTTTCGGCTCGGGACATGACGCTCGAACGGATCGTGTACAGCGCGGGTACGACCATCATCAGTATGGCCGTGGTAATCACGATGCCGAAACCGAGCGACGCGGCAAAGGGGCGCAGGAACTGCGCCTGTATGGCCCGCTCGAGTATCAGGGGCGTGAATCCGAGGAAGGTGGTCACTGAGGTCAGCATGATCGGCCTGAAGCGGCCCTTGGCGCCCTCGATGATCGCCGTGCGCGTTGGCGCGCCCTCTCGAAGGCGCTGATCGATGAAGTCGATCATGACCAGGGAGTCGTTCACCACGACGCCGCTGAGTCCCAGGATGCCCAGAATGGCCGTCGTGGTGAACGGAATTCCCAGTATCAGATGGCCCAGTATCACGCCTACGATACCGAACGGGATCACTGCCATGACGATGAACGGTTTGGTGTAGGAGCGAAGCGGAATCGCCAGCAGGGCGAAAATCATGAGCATCGCGATCGCGAACCCGCGATAGAGCGACCCCAGGGAATCGAGTTGCTGCTGCTGTTCGCCACCGAACATGTAGCTCAGCTCGGGGTTCTCGGCGGTGAGTTCGGGAAGGATCGAATCGATTAGTACGGCATTGGCTTCCCCGCCGGTAATGACCGTCCGATCCACATCGGCTGTCACGGTGACGACACGCTGGCCATCCCTGCGGCGGATGGCCGGAGGCGATATATCCGAGTTCAGCGACGCAACCTGGCTCAGCGGGACTTCAGCGCCCTCGGGGGTTCGGATCAGATACCCTTCAATATCGGTAATGGAGTTGCGCTCCTCGGCGGGTAAACGAACGAATACCCGCACCTCGTCCCGGCCTCTTTGCACCCGCTCGACTTCCGTGCCGAAAATAGCGGCGCGCGCCTGCAAGGCCAATGTTTGCTCGGTGAGTCCCAGCGTCCGCGCCTCGCGCCGTAACTCAAGCTGGATTTCGTCGATCCCCGGCGTGTGATCCGAGCGCACATCGAACACCCCCGCAATTCCCCGGAGGCTATCGACCAGCGAACTTGCAATACCGGCGAGACGTTCCGGGTCGGGGTGCGACAGGACAACCTCGACGGCATTGCCCAGGTCGATGACCTCGCCGCTGAAGGTGATGCCGCGCACGTAGGGCAGTACGCCCACCTCATTCCGCCACGCTTGTACGATCTCCGTGGTGGAAATCTGCCGCTGTTGGGCGCTCACGAGTTTGAACTCCACGGCGGCCACATTGGCTTCGGGGTTCAGGGTGGGTACCGGAATGAGTCCCCCGCCCTCGACACGCGGCCCCCGGCCAACCGTCAAGGTCACTCCGGTCAGAAGGGGCGCCGCATCGTCCGGCTGCTGGCTTGCGAAACGTTCGATCACCCGATGTCCGGCCGCTTCCAGTTCCCTTGCCACCTCGTAGGTTCGCTGCGCGGTCGTGCCATCCGGCATCTCCAGGCTGGCCGTGACGAAGTCGCCTTCCACGACATCGGCGAAACTGGACGTGACGATACCTGCCGGAAGCAGGGAGACGGTGAGTATCAGCAGTCCGATGGCGCCGGCGATAGTTATCGCGGGCTGGCCGGTCGCAAACCGCAGCGCCCGATCCAGGGGGCCAGCCAGGAACCTGTTCAACTGACGGTCGACAATTCCCTGGGTGTGCGCGAAGAACCTGTCAACTCCATTGGCCGGTACCCATTCCGGGCCGTGCAGATGCGAGAGGTGATTGGGCAGGATAAGCAGCGATTCGAACAGGGATATCATCAACATGGCGATGATCATGATCGGCAACGCCTGCCAGACCTGTCCGATGCCCCCGGGAATGAAGAATACCGGCGTGAAAGCAACAACGGATGTCAGTACGGCGAATGTCAACGGGCCCTTGATCCGCCGCGCGCCGCGAATCGCGGCCACGACGCCTGGCGTACCCCGGTATCGTTCGAGATGGATTTGCTCGGCCACGACGATGGCGTCGTCGACAATGATACCGATGGCGAGAACGAACACGAACAGGGAAATCGTGTTGATCGCGACATCGAGCAGCAGCATGACCGCCAGCGTGCCGACGAACGAAGTGGCAAGTCCAACGACGACCCATACCGCGAGCCGTATCTCCAGAAACAGCGCCAGCGAAACAAGTACGAGCAACAGGCCCAGGCCGCCGTTCTTCAGGAGCAGATAGGCGCGCTCCGAGTAGACCTGGGATTCGTCGTTCAGAATGTCCACCTCCACGCCCTCGGGAAGCGCCGGAGCGATGACATTCGCGACATGCTCGTGCACGGCCGTGGCGACGTCCATCACGTGTTCGCCTTCCACCCTGGAGACTTCCACGAATGCGGCCGGCTTGTCCTCGTGGCGGACGAGCAGGTCGACATCCTGGAAATCATCCCGCACCGTGGCGATATCGCCCAGGCGCACGACGGTGCCATCGCTGCGTGCGAGCACCACGATGTCCTCGAAGTCCTGCTGATCGTAGCGTTGCCCGAGGGTGCGAATCCGCACCTGGGAATTCGGCGTATCGATGCTGCCGGCGGACAGGTCGAGTGAACTGCGCCCGACCGCGGCCGCGATGTCGTCCAGGGTAAGCCCCAGTGCGCGCAGGCGGTTCAGCGGCACTTCGATGGAGATTTCGTAGTTCCGCACGCCGCTGGTTTCGACCAGGGAGACCGTTGGGAGCGAAGCGAGTTCATCTTCAATCTGGTATGCGAGTTCCTTCAGCGATCGTTCGGGAATTTCTCCATATACGACCAGGCGGATGATGCTCTGCCGGCTGGTCATTTCAGTGATTTCGGGGCGTTCGGCGCCGGCGGGAAATGACTGGATGCGGGCGACCGCCGATTCGATCTCGTCGATCGCCAAGGGTATGTCGGTACCCGATTGCACCTCGATCCTGACCGACGCGATCCCCGGGGCCGCCACGGACTTGACGGCCAGGACGCCGTCGAGCGAGCTGACCTGCTCCTCGATCTTGACGACTATCGACTCCTCCACCTCGTCCGGCGTTGCGCCGGGATAGGCCACCGACACTTCGATGTGATTGAACGCCAGGACCGGCCACGATTCCCGCTCAAGGCCCGACAGCGCAATCAGACCCGCGGCCAAGATGGCGAACATGAACAGGTTGGCGGCGACGCCGTTGCCCGCCATGTAGGCAATCGGCCCCGCAGGCTCTCCGGAAAAATCGTCGTTGGGGCTCATGGGCCCGGGGCGGCCCCGGTGCGCACCCGCAAGCCGTCGGTGGCGAACTGGATGCCTCCAGTGATCACCGCCTGGCCGTCTTCCAGGGACCCGGTCACATAAACTTCATCGTCGCCGCGCTGCATCGTGCGCACGGGCACGATGGTGACGTTCCCGTCATTGTCCACGGCCCAGACCTCGTTTCCGGGCCGCAACGCGGCGCGCCCTACCCGGAAGTAGTTCTGCGGCGCCAGCCCCTCGATTTCGACATCCACGAACTTGCCCACCAGCAGCGGCGGGGCGCCGTCGAGCGCCGTGACCGCGCCCACCGGGACACCTGCAATGAACGGATTCGGTACCCGCACGATCACGTCGATGGTCCGGGTCTGTTCGTCGAGCGACGCCTCGGCCCGGTCCACGTAACCGGTCCAGGCGTAGCGGGTATCGCCGTACTCGGCAATTACGCGGGCCGCTATGCGTCCCTCGCCATCATCACCGCCGCCGTCGTCCTCGCCGGCCCGACGCGTCCAAAGGCCGGGGATCAGGGCGGCGTTGGAATCCGACAGGGGCACGACCACTTCCACCGCGTCCGCAGCGAAAATGCGTCCGACCGGCTGGCCGGGTGCGACGAACTGGCCCACGTCCACCGACTCGTCGCGGACGTACCCGTTGAAGGGGGCATTGACCCGCGTTCGGGCGACGGCCAGTGTGGCCTCCGCGACCCGTGCTTCGTCGCGGTCGAGCGCCGCCTGCGCCGCATTGAGCTGGGGTTCGCGCAATGCAAGCGGGCCGGCCTCGGACTGCGCTTCCGAATCCGGCTGCAGCTCCGCGTAGCGCTCGTATTCGGCCCGGGCGATCGCCGCTTCCTCCTGGGCCTCGAGGAACGCCACCTGGCGGTCGGCCAGCGTGGCTTCGGCTTCCCTGAGCCGGTAGACGTAGTCCTGCTCCTCGATCCGGAACAGGGTCTGGCCGGCGTCGAACCGCCCGCCGCTGCGGAAGGCGGGATCCACCCAAACGATCCGTCCGCCGACCTGCGGAGCGATATCGACCTGCTCGCTGGGACGGACCGTGCCGGCGCCGAAGACCGGGATCGGTCCCGAGCCTGCGGCGACCGTGGCGGTCGTCACGAATGGAAGCTGGGATGGCGGTTCCAGGCGTTCCGGTTCCGGCGCCAGCGATACCAGGAACACCGCCAGCGCCACGGCGCCGGCGACAATGCCCACGGCAACCAGCAGACTCCTGATCCTGCGCACGGCCTTACTCGGTTGCCGTCCACGCGCCGCCCAGGGCGCGGTGCAGCGCCAGGCGGGCAAGGCCGAGATCGCGTTCCGCCGTTGCCAGCGCCGAACTGGCGCTGACCAGGGTCTGGGATGCGGCCAGGTAGTTGGCGTAGTCCGCGACTCCTGCGACGTAGCGCCGCTCCTGCAGAGCGGCCTCGGTGCGGGCCTCTTCCGCCAGCGAGGCGATCAGGGCATGGCGGCGGCGGCTGCCGTCCCATCCGGTCAGGGCGGCCTCGACCTCGTTGACCGCGGTCACCACGGCGCGCCCGTACGCGGCGGCGGCTTCGTCCAACTGGGCTTCGGCCAGTGCGAGGTTGCTCTGCAGCCGCGTGCCCTGAAACGCCGGTGCCAGCAGGTTCACGGTCAGGTTCTGGAACCACTGGTCCGGATCGAACCATTCGCCGGTGTCTGTGCCCTGCAGGCCGATGGTGCCGGAGAGGGACAATGACGGCAGCAGTTCCGCGCGCCGGGCGCCGACCATGTGCCGGGAGGCCTCCATCCGCTGGCGCGCCGCGCTGACGTCGGGACGCTGCACGAGCAGGTCGGCCGGCACGCCTGCCGGGACGGCTTCGAGCGCCGGGCCAGGCGCCAGGGCATCGGGAAGTATGTCCGCCAGGTCGTCGCGATACCCGCCCAACAGCACCCAGAGTCGACCTTCGGCGTCCGCCAGCGCGGCCTCGATGGGCGGCAGCTCGGCTTCGGCGTTGCGCAGATTGCGCCGCGCGGCGTAGAGCGCGCGGGCATCGACAAGGCCACGGT
>VYEH01000011.1:9713-10052 GCA_009843005.1 Pseudomonadota bacterium
GGCCCCCGCGGCGCGGGCAGCATTTCGATTGCGGCCCCAGAAGTCGGCTTCATAGGCGAAAGTTCCACCCAGCGAATAGGTGGTCAGCCCGATCGCTTCCGGCAGGACGATGCCGAAAGCCGCGTAGGTCTCGTCGTCCAGCCCCAGTTCTTCCAGTTGCGCGCCGATGCCGGCGTTGGTGGGCGTTTCGAAATCGTTGCTGCCGACGGACGGGTTGATGAGCGGGAATGAAGCGGCGTTGGCAATACGCGCCCTGGCCCTGGCCTGATCCACCCGGGCTACCGCCGCCGCCAGGTCGAAATTCGAATCCAGCACCGCTTCGACGACACGGTCGAGGAC
>VYEH01000037.1 GCA_009843005.1 Pseudomonadota bacterium
CTGCTGTTGGGCGTGCTGTTGGCCTACGCGGCCGTCCGCCTTTACGAACGGGAACGGATTATGGGTTGAACTCAGTCTTCCTCGACGACTTGTTCCACATCAAGCACAAGGCCATTCACGGCGGTGACGCGGACCGGCGTTCCCGCGGGCAGTACGGTGTCGACGATCGAGTTTGCGCTCCAGCGTTCGCCCTCAATGCGCACTCGCAGCAGTTCGCCGGTGTCGTTCTCCACGATTCCCCGCTTGCCCAGCATCGGGGCTTCGACCGCAGGAGAATCCCCCAGGTATTTCTTCAGTGCGCCGCCGGAGTCTTCGACGATCAGTTCGCGCGCGACATACGCGAGGATGGCGAGCACCACAAGAGTCAGCAACAGGCCGCTGAATAGCTCCACGGAGACCTATTGCCCCCATGCCCGTCGCGAAACTTCAGGGTCGCAGTCGATACCGATCAACTCCAGTTCCGGCATGTATACCCACTCCGCGGTTGCGGAGAAAGGTTCGCCCAGGTATTCGGGATCCTCGACCCGAAAATCGATCAGAAGACGTGTTCCGTCCTCGCTCAAGTGAAATCGTTCGAAAACGCGGCGCAGTGTTCCGGCAGGCGACCCGTCGATCATGGACGAGCGATGCGCCTCGAGCAGGCCCGTCTCGACGACCAGTGCGTCGTTCATCCAGCGGCCCACGGAATAGCCCTGGTTGGTCAGTTCGCCATCTTCGGGAATTTCGCGCCCATCGGTGTAGATGGTCCGAACCGTATTGTAGAGTTCGCCCGTGATGGTGACCCGATCCTCCAGGACCTCGATCTCGTTCAGGTAGGGCACAGCCAGAAAACCGGGCGATGGATACGCGATGCAATGCCCCGCCGGACTCTCGGTGGCAATGTCATAAGCCGCCTGCAATTCCAGGCCCCGTGCGTTCAGTTTCCTGAGAGTATTGCGCAAACTCCAGATATAGGCATTGGTGGATAGCGGCGTCGCCCATACGCCGGCGATGCTCTCGGCTCTGGAGCCGCCCGTCAGGTCGCTGGTGCTGCCGGCGAACGAGGACCGTGCAGACCAGATCGAACCATCTTCCTTGGTCAGCGAACGCAACCGGGCGTGGGTGCGACTGGTGTCGTGGACGGGATTGATACGTGCTACGACCGGATCTCCCGGTTGAAGCGTATCCGCAGACCAGCCGCTCCGAGTGAGAATGGGAGTCGCATCGGTTTCGATTTCCCATTCCACCAGCTCGCCGGAATCGTCCCGAGCTTCGACGTAGATGTATACGTGGGGGTTACCCCACCGGAACCGACTGATGTTGCCCTCCACGGCAAGCAACACGTCGGTATTGAAAACCGAGCCGCTGTGGTGTGCCGCGACGGATCCGGTCATCCCCAGCATGGCGATGACGAGTATCAGCGTGAAACGGCTCTTGATCATGGAAAGTTGGAGCGGGTGAACGGGCTTGAACCGTCGACCTGCACGTTGGCAACGTGCCGCTCTACCAACTGAGCTACACCCGCGCACAGACGAGCGTATATTGTAAAACAGTCCACCGTGATATTGCATCAAGTCCTGCGGCTTGCCCAGCGACGTATCTGCGGGCCCTCCGGCGTGTCGGGGCAATCTCTCGTATCCGGGGAGTCTGGCCTGTCGACGTCGTCTCGCCTGTCCGCGCAGTCTCACAATTCTTCATATTCGCCGAGCATTCCGGCCCGGACCGTTTCCACTTCGACCAGGGGATCCTGCCGGTAGCGGCCGACTTCCTCGGCGGTGTAGGGCTCGAAGTCCGCGGGCATGTCTTCGGCGCTGAAGCGGTAGAGCATCCAGTTCATGAGCTCCGCCAGCTCGTCATCGGGAATGATGGACAAGGATACTCCCGGCACGCGCACCAGGAACTGCCGTCCGCCTTCGACCGAGAGGAACCTGCCGGCTCCCACCAGCGGAGGGATTTTGCCGGGCGTTGCCTGGCCGTCGGCCAGGTGGCAGCCCTGGCAATGCAGGATGTAGTTGAATTGGGGTGGCGCGGCCGCTGTGGCGTCCGCCGCCGCCAATCCGAATCCCAGTGCAAACAGTATTGAGGCAGCGCGCATGACCCGTGTCCAGCCTGCTCTACCGCACCCAGTCGCGCTCAGCCCTGCTCGGCCGCGCTCAGCCGTCGGCGCGTCCCAGCACCAGTGCGACGGTACTGTTGTAGGCTGTGGTGCTGTGGGCCAGGCACCAGTTGATGTTGTTCGACCGGGCCGTGACATAGGCGGGCATATCGTCCTCGTTGTTGTTGCAGAAGCACTGTCCGCACGGGCTCTTGCCGCAACAGTCGTTGTATGAAATCAGGTAGTCGTGCCCGTCGGCGGGATTCCGGCAGGTGCCGATCCAGGTGACGGCAGACATTTCGGTTCCGGGCGGACAGGACGAAGCCGAACCTCCGCAACAGGGCGACATGAATCCGTCTATGGAGCAGTATCTCCAGTAGTTGCAGTTCATGGGATCGCCCGCGTCGCCTTCGATGTCCGGATCCTCGAATCCGGTATCCGCGGCCTGGGCGGCCGCCCGCGACAACGGCAGCAGCGGAATGGATGCCGTACCCACGAGCAGGGTGCCCAGCCGTGTCAGGAAGCTGCGCCGCGACGTCAGTCGGGCCAGGTACCTCGCACCCGTTTCGAACCTGCGGTCAATCCAGTTTCTCGAATCCATGGTCAGGCGACCTCCTCTTCCGCAGACTGCTCCGCGGCCATGTAGTCCTGCAAGGTTGCCACACCCCGCTCATTGGCTTCAAACAGACTCTCCAGGTGCTCCCGGGAGTTGACAAGTCCGGTCGATCGAATGATCCCCTGCGGATCGATCAACACCGCGTGGGGCAGGCGTCCGACCCGATACCCCAGTCCCAATTCGGATGACAGCAGATAGGGAAATCTCTGCAACCGATATTCAGCAACGAATGACTCGTGTTCCTTGCGCATACCGTCACTGGCCAGCAGCACGTTCAGCCAATTGCGCTCCCCGCGTGCGATGGACTTGAGCGCCGGCAACAGCGACTTGCAGACGGGGCATGTCGGGGAAAGGAAGAACAGCAGCGTGCTGCGCCCATCCGGCCGTTCTCCGCCCACCTGGCGTGTTTCGTTCGAAAGATCGTCGACGGAAAATACGGGCGCGGCCTCCCCTGCCTTGGGACCGCTGCCGACCACGAGAGCGCCTGCCGGGGCAACCCGTTCGTACAGCACGCCGATCTGGCGGACCAGCGCAAGGATCACGCCTCCCATGACAAGCACGAGAATCCACAGCAGGATGTTGGATACGGCCAGCGCGCCCGACACGATCAGCCCCTCAGGCGCGCCAGATCCGGTCCTTGCGCGACAAGACGATTGATTGCCGCATAGAGAAATGCGGATACGCACACGGCCGCGGAGACGGCGACGGCGTCAAACCAGATCAGCGCCCTCCCCTGTACAGGGAGCATGGCTGCGAGGGCCGCGAGGGCGAGCAGCAGATTACGTGCGACGAGCCATACGCCGAGCGGTTGCTGTCCGGCGAATCCCGAGCACCCGCAGTCGATGAAACGCCGCCCCCTCAGCAGGTTCACCGCGATGGCGCCCGCGTAGAGAACCAGCACGAGGGCGCTGCCGGCGAAGGCATAATTCCGGCTGATCGACATCAGCAGACCGATACCCAGACACAGTTCGACTCCAACCACGGCAGCAGCGCAGCTACCGGTCGCACGGGCGGGAAGCAGCCGATAGTCGGCCAGTACTGCCGAGAAGGCATCGAACGCACGCAACTTGTGCGCGGCGGCGGCGAGCCAGAGCACTGCCAGCGAAAGGGCGATGACCAGCGGTATGACGGGATCCAGCATCGGCCTCGACTACGGCATGCGCAAAGTCAGCCAACCGCTGGCCGGGGCGTTTTGCATTCGCTCGTGGAGATATTCACCGGTGAGGGCGCTGCGAATGGAAATTCCGGTACCGGCAGCCGAGATCAGCAAAGGCTCATCGTCCTGGGTAACCAGAATGTTGGAGGCCCCGTCACCGCTGGTGGAGCCGAGCGTGGCGCCTGCACCGCCGGCGTCCGCGCTGGCCGGCCGGGCTTCCAGCCGCTGCAGGCGTTCGCGTGTTGCCAGATCGAAGGACCAGATCTCGGTGCCATCCCAATCGGCGGGATCGTCCAGCGGTTCGTCGTTCTGCCGCGCCAGGACGTAGAGGCGACCGCTCTGCCGGTGAACCGCCAGCGGCTGGCGTCCCGTGATGCGCCAGTTCTGCTCGCGGTCGGACGCATTCAGCAACGACCAGCTCTCCCCGACCAGGGGCATCGCGCCAGAGACATCCACCGAATGAAGCATTCCGTCGAACGATACGAACAGCCATTCGTCCCCGTAGCGCACGCCCGATTCCCGGATCGGGTCCGCTTCCGGATCGAAAAAGCGTTCGATGCGCTCCTTGGAAACTTCACCGCCGTTCTCGTCGAGCGTTACGGTGAGCAGGTCGCCGTTGGCACAGATCATCATGTAGCTGAGTTCGCCAGCCGAAAACACCAGGCTGCACCCTGGCGTGGATATTTCGCCCACGAATTCGCGTTTTTCGATGTCGACCACGCTGATGGACGTGGCCGGGGTCAAGTTGAACACCCCGAGAAAACGGCCGTTGTCGGTGAGCGCCAGGGTGCCCTCGACCACCAGCAACAGGGCACGCTTGGCCGGAATCTCGACCTCTCCCGCGACACCGAGGGTATGAGTGTCGAAGATCGTGACGGTGTCGGTCCGTTCCCCCCGGTTCCCGCGAGTATAGAAAGTCTCGACCAGAAACAACGACGTGCCGTCGGGAGAAAATTCGATATCGGCTGGCCGTCCCGTCTGGGCCGCTCCGATCAATCCCAGGAAATGATCATCCGTGACATCGACAAGGCTGTAGTTGACGAATGCCCAGTCGCTTTCGGGCTCGGGCAGCACCTCCGAGCGCCCGAACGAGTCGAATTCCTGGGCAACGCAGAGATTGGCGGCGGCGGCGAGCGCAAGGCCGGTCAGGGTCGAAAATGTACAAATCGAATGTGTTCCGGAGGTCATGATGTTCGTGTCTCGACGAAGGCAGATCGTTCAATGGAAGTATACGCTGCCAATCCGCCCGGAACGACGGCTCGTACTGATCGGTGAATCCGCAATAGAGATTATCTCCAATGGATCGATTTCGTTCGAAGGGTTCCAGGCCACTCAGTCCTCGGCGACGGCCTGGCCGTATGTAGGCGCATCGCCGGCCAGGTAAGCCAACTCCTTTACCGTGGATTCTCGGCCCAATTCAGCTAGGCGATGCGGAAAGAGGCCGAAGCGGGCCACAATGTCCCGGTGTTCGCGGGCATACGGCGCCAGGCCTCCGGAGAAATCTTCGAACGCGGCTTTGCACTCTGCATCCAAACGCTCTGCCATCTGCACGGAGCGCTCCTGGATGGCAAGGTCCTCAGCGTGCTGCAACGGCAGATAGAAGAACCCCCGCGGTATCGGATCGACTTCGCGGTCCATGCCGCGGTCGATGGCGTCCAGCGCCAGGCGAAGCGCGCGGGCGTCACCGTCGAATGCGCCGGCGCGTCCCCGATGGATATTGCGTGTGAACTGATCCAGAACGATGATCAGCGCAAGGCGGGACAGGGTCCGGTTCTCCCAGCTTCGATGCGATCCAGCGATTGCCGCGTCGATCAACGCTCCAAAGCGATCCCTGATCAACGTGTCGGTAGCGGCGTCGAAGCCGTACCAAAGCTTCTGGCGACCAGCCAGTGCGTCCGGCTGCATGGGCAGGTCTCCAAACCAGAATTCTATGACCTGCCGATAGTCTGTCGATAGCCGATTCAACTTGGGACTCGCCGCGGGTATCGAGAATGGGGAAGGCGCAGTATGCCGGATACGCCCAATGGCCGAATACCACGGGTCGGAGAATGCCCTGAACGAGCTGTCACGCGTCAGTCGTTACCGGTAATGGTCGGCCAGGACGCCTTAACGTATTCCACCATCGACCACAGGGTCAGCGCCGCCGCGAGCGCCAGCAGCACTTGGCCGATGGGGTAAACCGGGATACCGAACGACGGCGTCTGGTACAGCATGAAGCCGATCCCGAACATCTGCAGGGCGGTCTTCCACTTGGCGAAATAGGTAACCTTGACGGCCGCGCTGGAGCCGAGCTGCGACATCCATTCCCGCAAGGCGGAGACCGCGATTTCGCGGCCGATGATGATGGCCGCGAACAGCGCCAGGTAGAACGTCGGATCGTTGTGAAGCAACACGATCAGGGACGTGGAGACGAGGAGCTTGTCGGCGATGGGGTCCAGAAACTCACCGAATCTCGAGGTCTGGTCCAGTTTTCGGGCAAGAAAGCCATCGAACCAGTCCGTCACCGCCGCCAGCCCGAACAACACCGCGGCAGCCTGTCCCGCCCAGGCCGCCGGCAGGTAGTAGATCAGCACCACCAGCGGGATGGCGACGATGCGGAACGACGTGAGCAGATTCGGTATGGTCAGGGGCATGGCCGAGCGTGGATCATCTGCCGGACTCCCCTTCCTGCCACCCGTGCGACACGTGTTGACGGGTTATCCGGATCAATCGGAGTGTACATGCTCGTATATCAGCTTGGCCAGACGGCGGGATATACCCTTGACCCTCGCCAGATCATCGACCCCCGCGCGGGTCACCGCCTGGAGACCGCCGAACTGACGCAGCAGCTCGCGGCGCCGCTTCGGGCCCACCCCGGGAATGCCTTCCAGCGGTGAAGCCGTGCGCCGCTTGTGCCGCCGCGCCCGGTGCCCGGCGATCGCGAAACGGTGCGCTTCGTCGCGCAATTGCTGGATCAGGTAAAGCGCAGGCGTGTTGGATGGCAACTTGAGCGGTGTCCGGAGGCCCTCGACGTAGAGCCGTTCCCTGCCGGGATGCCGCCCCGGGCCCTTGGCAACCGCGACCAGGCGCATTCCTCCCGAACGAAGTTCGTCTACTGCCGCGGCAGCGGCGCCCAGTTGCCCGCGACCCCCGTCGATGAACAGGATATCCGGTACGCCGGCCTCGGCCCTGGTCAGGCGCGTGCGCCAACGCTCCAGGGCCTGAGTCAATGCCGCATAGTCATCCCCTGCCGTGATACCGGCGATATTGAACCGGCGGTACTCCGACTTCATGGGCCCTTCGAGACCGAAGACCACGCAGGAGGCAACCGTCGACTCACCGCTCGTATGGCTGACGTCGAAGCAGGCCAACCGTTGCGGAATTTCCCTCAACTTCAGGCAATCCGCCAGCGACCTGAACTGTCGCGCGATCACCACTCCGGAACGTTTTCGCGCCGCTGCCGAGTGGGCCGCATTGGTCAGCACCATCTCCACCCAAGCAGCGCGGTCCCCGCGGACCCTGTGCTTGATCAGCACCCTGCGCCCTGCACGGCCGGCGAACAATTCCGCAAGGGCATCGGCGTCGCTCACCGAATGACTGGTCACGATTTCGTGGGGCGGTTCGCGCCGACCGTAGTACTGGAGCAGGAATCCCCGCATGAACTCCCGAGGATCGGTGCCATCCGCCGCCCTGGGGAAGTGACTGCGCGACCCCAGCAGGCGTCCGCCCCGAAACGACATGACAGCCACGCAATGCACACCGCCATCGCTTACCAGCCCGATGGCATCGAGGTCACCGCGAGACCGCGTCACGAGTTGCTGCGCTTCCACCGACTTGAGTTTGGCGATCTGGTCGCGGTACTGGGCCGCTCGCTCGAAATCCAGCCGCCCCGAAGCGTCTTCCATCCGTTTCACGAGAACCTGGGTGATCGCCTCGCTGCGCCCCTGCAGGAACATCATGGCGTGCTCGATATCACGCTGGTAATCCTCCGCGCTCACCAATCCCACGCACGGTGCAGTACATCGCTGGATCTGGTACTGCAGGCAGGGGCGCTGGCGGTGGGAGAAATAGCTGTCTTCGCACTGCCGGACCTGAAACAGTTTCTGTATCTGGTTGAGCGTCTCCCGAACCGAGCCGGCGCTGGGATAGGGTCCGAACAGGCGTCCGGCGGCCCGGCGTGAGCCTCGGTAGAAGGTAACCTGGGGAAACTTCTTGTCGGTCCGCACGCGAATATACGGATAGCTCTTGTCATCCCGCAGGACGACGTTGAATCGGGGCTTGTGGCGCTTGATGAGGTTGTACTCCAGCATCAGCGCATCGGCCTCCGTGCCGGTGACGGTCACCTGGATATCAGCGACCCTGGCCACCATGGCCATGGTTTTTGCATCGAGGGGTCTGCCGCCGAAGTAGCTCGCAACCCTGTGGCGAAGATTCCTGGCCTTACCGACGTAGATGACCCGGCCCTTGCCGTCGATCATCTGGTAGGCGCCCGGACGTCGGGTGAGACTACCGGCAAAGACTTTGGGATCGAACGCCGCCATCCCGTTTTCCGCCGCGGTCAGTGACTGTCGTTCAACTGTCCGCCGATTCGCAGGGCGACTTCCATGGCCTGCTCGTAATTGAGCCGCGGATCGACCTGGGTCTTGTAGGCCCTGGCGAGATCGGACTCCGAAAGGCCGCGGGCGCCGCCCACGCATTCGGTCACGTTCTCGCCGGTGAGTTCAAGGTGCACCCCGCCCAGAATGCTCCCGGCTTCCCGGTGGATCCGAAACGCGGCCTTCAACTCTTCCACGATATTGTCGAAACGGCGGGTCTTGACGCCCTCCCGGGTGGACTCGGTATTGCCGTGCATGGGATCGCAGATCCAAAGCACGTGCGTCCCGGTGGCTTGAACGGCCTCGATCACCCTGGGCAGGTGTTCCTCGACCTGCGCCGCACCGAACCGGGTGATCAGCGACAGCCGGCCCGGCTCGTTGTCCGGGTTGAGGTGATCGATCAGTTTCTGAAGCTGTTCGTTGCCGGCGGACACGCCGATCTTGATGCCGACCGGGTTGCTGATGCCCCGGAAGTACTCCACGTGGGCGCTTTCGGGGTCCGCAGTGCGCATCCCGATCCAGGGGAAATGAGTCGTCAGGTTGTACCAGGCCTGCCGATGAGGGAGAAACCGCGTCTGCGCCTGCTCGTAGGGCAGATGCAACCCTTCGTGGCACGTGTAGAACTCGACCCGCTGGGTATTGATCGACTCCCCGACCACCAACTCGTAGAACTCGATGGAATCCGATACCGACTTCACGAGCCGGTGGTATTCGGCCGCCATGGCCGATTCCCGGACAAAATCCAGGTCCCAGTTCTCCGGATGGTGCAGGTCGGCAAATCCGCCGTCGATGAGCGAGCGGACGAAGTTGAGGGTGAGCGCGGCGCGTTCGTAGCCCCGCAGCATGAGCGTCGGATCCGGTTCCCGATCCTCGGCGACGAAGGCGTTGCGGTTGACCAGATCTCCGCGGAAGCTCGGCAGCGATTGCCCGTCGCGCACTTCCTCGTTGGCGCTGCGCGGTTTGGCGTATTGCCCGGCCATTCTTCCCACCCGGATCACGGGTTTCTTCAGACCCGCCGTCAGCACCAGCGACATCTGCAGGAGAATCTTGAGCTTCTGGACGATGATCTCCGACTGGCATTCCTCGAAACTCTCGGCGCAGTCCCCGCCCTGCAGCAGAAAGGCCTTGCCGCGCTGGGCCTGAGCAAGCTGGGACTTGAGTTCCTCGATCTCCCAGCTCGTGACCAGCGGCGGCAGCTTCGACAATTCGGCCACGGCCGCCTGCAGCCGGGCCGGATCACTGTAGAGCGGCTGCTGGCTGGCCTGGCGGTTCTGCCAACTTGTGGGACTCCAGTCCGTCAATGGTTTTGTAGCAGCCATAGGGGCGCGACTATACACCGCGGAAGCGCATGCAGAAAACTACATACACATTAATTCCGCGATGAAATTTCCGCAGCATGACCGTCAATTCGGCCCGAATAATGCTGGTATCATGTCGCCATGACTCGCTACGGCACGCATCTCGCACGCCCACGCTCCCGGCTCCGGCGCGTATTGCCGGTGCTGTTCTTCCTGGCGGGGTTCGGGATCTGGCTGCACGCGCAGGAAACCGAACCGGAGTCCGAAGCCGCCGAAACGCAACCGGTCTCGGCGGAAGATTCCACTGCGGGCGGGG
>VYEH01000059.1 GCA_009843005.1 Pseudomonadota bacterium
CATCGAGGGTGACCGGATGCGTCTGGCCAAGTATGGTCAGATTTCCATCGATCCGAAGCTGGCTGTCTCCCAGATCTTCGACCGACGTGCTCTCGAATGTCAGTGTCGGATGGGTTTCCACACCGAAGAAATCATCGTTCCTCAAGTGATTGTTCAGCCCGTCGTGGAACATGTCTATGCTGGCGGCGTCGATGGTCATGCTGACGGAACTGGCCGACAGATCGTCCTCGTCATACATCAGGGCGCCGTCGAAGTCACGGAACATGCCGCGCATCATCGTGTATCCCTGATGGCTGACAGTGAAAAAGACCCGGGAATGGCTCGTGTCCAGTGAATATGCCATGGGCTCTGCCTGCGCCAAAGCCGGCAAGACCAACGCAACCGTCGAAAAGATAATGGTGCCCCTCATAGGTACCTCCCATAAAAAATTTAAACACTTCGAAGTCTGAAGGCGATCGTCTTGCATCCCCTTGGGAATGCCGGACATCCTTCGGTGCGGTATTCTACAGTGCTTCGCCGGATGATGCCGCAGTCCGGCGGCTGCACAACAGACAGGAAGTGTCGCGAATTTACTGGGTTCCCCGAGACCAAGGAGACCATGTGAGCTTTACGCAGCGAATTCTGCTGTCGATGTTGGCCGGAATCGTGGTGGGCGTTGCCCTGAACGTTTCGGCGGGAGCATTGCCGGCGTTGAACTCGTTTCTGGTAGACTGATTGTTCTACGTCGTCGGCGGAATATTTCTCGCGCTGCTCAGGCTGATGGTGGTCCCGCTGGTCCTGGTCTCGCTGGTTTGCGGGGTCAATGCCATGGGCGACCTGAAGACCTTCGGGCGGGTGGGAGCTAAGACGGTGGGCCTCTTTCTGGCCACCACAGCCGCGGCCGTGACCGTTGGCCTGTCGATGGGTCTTGTCGTTTCGCCCGGAGCCGGTTTCGAATTGGAGGGCGATTTTGCCGAGGTCGTCCCCAGGGAAATGCCTCCCCTGGCGGACACGTTCATCAACATCTTTCCGGAGAACCTGGTCCAGGCCATGGCGGAAGGACAGATGCTCCAGATCATCGTATTCGCGCTGCTGTTCGGATTCGCGGCGAACCTGGCCGGAGAACGGGCGAATTCCGTGATCAGGATCTTCAGGGACCTGAACGAAGTGATCCTCAAGATGGTGATGCTCATCATCGCGCTGGCGCCGATCGGCCTGTTCGCGCTGCTGGCCCGCACGTTTGCGACGCAGGGACTGGAACTCCTGATACCGCTGGCGGGGTATTTCCTGCTCCTCGCCGGTACGTTGCTGTTGTATCTGTTGGTCGCCTATCCCCTGGTATTGCGAGCCTTCGGGCTGAATGCACTCCAGTTTCTGGCGCGCATGCGTGCGCCGATGACATTTGCCTTCAGCACGGCCTCGTCGGCGGCGACCATTCCGGTCACGCTCAACGCATTGCCGAGCCGCCTGGGGGTGCCGAATTCCATCGCGTCCTTTACGGTGCCGCTGGGGGCGACGATCAACATGGACGGGACGGCCATCATGCAGGGTAGCGCCACGGGGTGCATTGCCAACGTGTACGGGGTGGACCTGGGCTTTGCGGACTTCCTGCTGATTATTCTGCTCTCCACGCTCGCGTCCATCGGCACGGCCGCGGTGCCCTCGGCCGGCCTGATCACGCTGACCATGGTGCTGACGCAGGTGGGCGTGCCCGTGGAGGGCATTGCGCTCATTTTCGGCATCGACCGGCTGCTGGACATGATGAGGACGGCGGTAAACGTCACCGGCGACGGCGTCACGGCGTGCGTGGTGGCCCACAGCGAAGGAATCCTTGAAAGTGGAACTGCCGACAGCCCGATCGTTTCCGCTGCGCGGGGGAGCGGTGCAGGCATGGCGCAGCCGGAATCGGAGTCGGGGCCATGAATCGCGGGGAATCAATTCTCCTGGTGGGCGGCGGCAACATGGGCCAGGCGTTGCTGCGCGGCTGGCTTGCGGACGGCCGAAGGCCTGCGTCGGTTCATGTGGTTGATCCGGACGAGCGCGCGCGAGCCGCCATCGGGTCGTTGGGAATCGAGGCATCGCCGGCGCGGCCGCATTCGTTCCGCGCCGATGTGATCGTATTGGCCGTAAAGCCCCACCTGGTCGAGGGGGCGTTGCAAGACTATGTGGACCTGGCTGATGGTCGGGCAACGCTGCTCACCATTGCCGCGGGCAAGACCATCGCGTTCTATCAGGGCCTGCTGGGTTCCTCAGCGGCCATCGTGCGCGGCATGCCGAACACCCCGGCTGCAATCGGCAGGGGAATCACCGCACTGGCCGCAAGCGAAGTTGTGGGTTCCGCCCGACGGCGGCTTTGCGAATCGCTCATGACAGCGGTAGGACAGGTGGTGTGGCTGGAGGACGATGGCCTGATGGATTCAGTCACCGCCGTCTCCGGCAGCGGCCCCGCCTACGTGTTCCTGTTGATCGAATGCCTTGCTGCGGCGGCAGTGAAAGTCGGGTTCGAAAAAGAACTGGCGGAACGGCTGTCATTGGCGACGGTTGCCGGCGCCGGCGCCTACGCCATGGCGTCGGGTGCGGACCCGGCGGAACTGCGCCGCCAGGTCACCAGTCCCGGCGGCACAACACAAGCCGCACTGGAAGTGTTGATCGGCGATTCGCGCGCGCTTGAATCGCTCCTCACCGAGGCGGTGCAAGCCGCCGCCCGGCGGAGCAAGGAACTGGCCTGAACACATCTGCGCCATGAATTTGACCGATATTTGCGAAGGGAGACTGTTCGAATGAAGGAAGTAGTCATCGTCGATGGCGTGCGCACGCCCATCGGAGCCTACGGCGGCGCGCTGTCCAGCGTGCGCCCCGACGATCTGCTGGCAGTAACCTACGAGGCGCTGATACGCCGGACCGGGATCGACCCGGCAACCGTCGACGATGTCTATGCGGGTTGCAGCAACCAGGCAGGCGAGGACAACCGCAACGTGGCGCGGATGGCGACGCTGTTGGCGGGATTCCCCAGCACCGTGCCTGGTGTGACCGTCAACCGGCTTTGTTCTTCGGCGCTGGAGTCGGTCAACCTGGCCGCCAAGACCATCCTGGCCGGGGAGGGCGACATCTGCATCGGTAGCGGCGTGGAGTCCATGAGCCGGGCGCCGTGGAGCGTGCCCAAACCGGATCGGACCCCGAGCACCAAGCCGCCCGTCATGCACGACACTACGGTGGGCTGGCGCTACAACAACCCGAAGATGGATGCACTCTATCCGATCATCAGCCTGGGTCAGACGGCGGAGGCGCTGGCCGAGGACATGCAGATCAGCCGGGTAGATCAGGACGCCTTCGCGCTCGAAAGCCAGGAGCGCGCCGTCGCGGCCATCAACGATGGGCGATTCCAGGACGAGATTGTCCCGGTGGAGGTTCCGCGGCGACGCAGTGATCCGCTGATCGTGGACACCGATGAACACCCGCGTTATCGGCGGGTCAATGGCCGCTACGAGGTGGATACAAGCATGGATCGCCTTGCAAGGCTGCGGCCGGCGTTTCAGAAGGGCGGGACGGTCACGGCCGGCAATTCGAGCGGCATCAACGATGGGGCGGCAGCGCTGCTCGTCACTACCGCCGAGCGGGCGGCGCAACTGGGCCTGCGCCCCCTGGTGCGCTGGGTCGGTTCCGCGGTCGCGGGCGTGGATCCGGGCGTCATGGGCTACGGCCCGGTCCCCGCGACCGAGAAACTGCTGGGCCGGCTGGGCCTCACGTTGGAGGACATCGGCCTGATCGAGATCAACGAAGCGTTTGCGGCCCAGACCCTGGCCTGCATGCGCAAGCTGGGGCTGCGCCACGACATCACCAACGTCAATGGCGGCGCCATCGCCCTCGGCCACCCCACGGGATGCTCGGGCGCCCGTATCCTGGTCACACTCATTCATGAAATGAAGCGGCGCGCGTCCGGGCAGCCGCGGCCGTTCTACGGGCTTGCAACACTGTGTGTTGGTGTCGGGATGGGAGTAAGTACGGTGGTGGAATGGTTGGGGGAGTAGCGTTCGGAATCTCATCGACCGCGATCTGCGGTACACGCTAGAATGGGAGCATCAGCGAAGTGTAACCAGGCGTATGAACCCTCCGGAGCCGAATTTTCACCCGACCGGTCCCGCTGCCGCGGATGGCTGGATCCCCCCTGTCCTGCCGGGGCTTGAGTTCCCGGGCTGCACGCCCATCCGCTTGAAACCCTCCGAGATCGAGACCTACGAGGGCCGTCTGGAATTCTGGGACGCCGCCGCGGCCACGGCTTGGGTGGCCGAGCCGACTACGCCTGTCCACGAGCGCCCGTCGAGGGCGCTGTCGGCGCTGGCCGAGCGCATCGCGCAGGTGCGCGGCTCGCCGGTTACGTGCCTGGGGTCGATGGATTTGCTGGTGCGGGATTCGAAGGGCGCCCCCCGGCGCATCATGCAGGCGGATGAGTCGCTGTACCTGTACCCGCTGTCGGCGAATCTGCCACGGGGCGCGGCGATGGTGGTGGGTGAGCACGATTTCCCCGACGTGGTGCTGGAGGTGGACCACACCACCGACGCGCGCCGGGGCAAGCTGAAGCTGTATGAGGCGTGGGGCTTCCCCGAGGTGTGGATTCAGGTGCCGAGCGTGCCGTCGCCGAGCCGCCCGAAGAGCCGCCTGCCGGGGTTGACCATTTATTTGCTGGAGGATGGCGCCTATCGGGTTTCCGGGGAGAGCCGGGTGTTTCCGGGCTGGACGGCGGGTGAGATCCACTCTGCACTGGATGGCCCGGTGCCGTCGGCAGAGACGATCGCGGTCCTGGAGCGGGTGGGCGCTGTGCTCGGCGCCCGGGAAGGCACGGGTCCGGACGACGACCCGCTGCTGCGGTCGCAGCGGCAGCAGGCCAAAGAGCAGGGGATTGAGCAGGGCATCGAGCAGGGTCTGGCGGCCCATCGGGAAACGCTGCGCCTCCTGGCGGAACTGAAGTTCGGCAGTGCGGCGGCATCGGAGTTTGCCCGCCGGCTTGAAGCCGTCACCGACCCGGTACTGCTTGCCGAATCCGGCGAGCGCATCGTCCGCTGCGATACGGCGGACGAACTGCTGGAGCGGTCAAAGTCGCCCTGACCGGCCAAGCATATGAAAAAATCCGGCTATTTCGGGAATGGCATCTTCCTGGCGGCTCTGCCTCTTGCAGGTCCGGTGCTGGCTGCGGAATGCACCGACGAGGCGTTCGCGGCCCTGAATTCCGCATCCACCCGCATTACGGCCGAAACCGTGACCGAAGGCGCCGTCGTCGCCAGGGTCCGGGGCCAGGAAATCGCCGCGCCCAGTGACTTCTGCCGCGTGATCGGCAACATCAACGGCAACATTAACTTCGAGGTGTGGCTTCCGTCCGAGGAAAGCTGGAACGGAAAGCTGAACGTACACGGCAATGGAGGATTGGCCGGCTCCATCGGGCATGGAAACCTGGCGGGGGCGCTGGAACTCAACTTTGCCACCGCCAGCACCGATACAGGCCACACCAATGCCTCCGGGCCTACGTGGCCAGTGGTCGATGGCGAGATCAGCGCAGATCTGCTCACGGACTGGGCGCACCGCGCTCACTACCTGACCACGCTGGCGGCCAGGGAGGTGATCGCCGTCTACTACGGCAGCGATCCTCAGTATTCCTATTTCACCGGCTGTTCCGGAGCCGGCGCTCACGGCCTGCACATGGCCCAGAAGTACCCGGACCTGTTCGACGGGATCGAGGTAGGCGCCCCGGCCAATTTCCAGACGGGCTTGTGGCCGGGGGAGTTGTATCCGTCATTGGTGACGCACCGGGACGCCGGTCCCGAAGGCCAGTGCATGCCCACCGCCTGTGAATCGGGCGCCGACGCGGTGATGTGCGCCGATGCGCTGGAGCCACAGGGAGCGGCATGCCCCAGCATGATTCCGCCCGTGAAATTGACCGCTTTCAGGGAAGCGGCCATCGAAGCATGCGATGCCCTGGATGGGCTCGAGGACGGGCTCATCGAAGATCCGAGAATGTGCGCGTTCGATCCCCGGTCAATGGTCTGCCCGGCGGGCATGGACAGCGCAAGCTGCCTGACGCCCGGTCAGGCGGAATCGGTCGCAAGGATCTACGAAGGGCTGAGAGACCCGGCGACGGGCGAACAGATCTGGCCGGGCTACGAACCCGGCAGCGAGGACGGATGGGGCGGCCACATCGGTGAGCCTTTCTTCATTTCCCGGTTCTACTTCGAGGTTCTGGTCTTTGAGGACCCGGAATGGGACTGGCGTGAATTCATCAACAACGATGCCTTCGTTGAGGTGATCCGGGAGGGGCACAAAAAGTTCTCCCCGATCATTGCGGCTATCGATCCGGACCTGTCCGCCTTCAAGGCCAGTGGCGGAAAGATGGTGTTCTGGCACGGCTGGGACGACCAGAACATCGCCCCGCGCAACAGCATCAACTACTACGAGGACGTGATGGCGACAATGGGCGGCAAGGACGAAACCGACGACTTCCTGCGCCTGTTCATGGTCCCGGGGATGAAGCACTGCAATAACGGCGCCGGGTTCCATGATTTCGACGCATTCGGCGCCTTGCAGGTGTGGGTTGAGGAAGGCGAGGCACCCGAATCGATCGAAGCCTACAGCCCTCAGAAGCAGATTGCTCGGCCGTTGTGTTCCTATCCCGAGGTGCCGAGGCTGAGGGAACCGGGCCTTGATCCGAGCAGGTCCGAAAATTTCGTTTGTTCAACGCCGGAGGAGTAAACGGCGGACAGTTCCGTAGAGCGTGATAACTTTGATCGCCGTCACGTAGGGAGCGGCATGGCCCGATGCCCTGTCCTCCCAAGCGGTATGTCTACTGCTCTTCCTGGCTGAAATAGTCCTCGTCGATTCGCTTGACCTCGTAACTTACCCGCGTACGCACGCCAACGTCATGCGCCACCATCAGGCGCGCGAGCTCCTCTCCGTCGATCAGAACGATGCGCTTCGGACTCCGCGCCACGTACCTGCGCACAGCCGGCGTAAAGCTCGCGGTAGTAACGAACACTCCCTTGTTCGTGCCCGCCGCATCGATCGCGCCGGCAAAGTTGCGTAGGGCGGATTCGCCCACGGTGTTGCCATCCGCGTACTTCTTGGCCTGGACATATACCTCGTCCAAGCCCAGCGCGTCTTCCCTGACGGTGCCGTCGATACCACCGTCACCCGAACGGCCGGTGACCTGTCCCATTGCCGAATCTCCACCTCCGTAACCCATGGCGATTAGCAGATCAATGACCACTTGCTCCAGAAATGCTGGTTCAGCCTTACGGACGCGGTCGAGCACGTCATATTCCAGCTCTCGTCGCACTTGCTGAGCCGCGTGCTCCAGTGCTTCTTCCGGCGTGTCCGTGGAATCGGTCGGCTTCGTTAGCTTCTGAATTCACATCGGTCGTTCCAAGCGCAATTGCGACCGGATCGCCGTACTGCCCGTCAAGGTAGAACTGAATCGTCTTCCGGTCATCACGGTCGCGAATATCCATCCACTCGAAGGCCCGGTACAGGGACAGAAAGGCATTCAGTGGCGCCGTCATTTCCGTCACATCGGTGAACACGTCTGCGGATCGGTGCGCTTCAGCAATCTCGGCGTCAGTCAGCCTCTCAATGATCTGCATCCGGGATGCTGCACGTGTGGCACGGGCAAGCGGGGCGCGAAGGAAAATCGGGCCACCATGCTCTTCGGCCTTGTCGAGGCTGGGTTTCACCCAGGCGCCGAACAGACTGTCGCCGCAGCGCAGATGGTGATCCAGAAAGCTCAGCGGTGCACCGACCGTGAAGGTATGCAGCCAGAGCGAAACCTTGGCTAACTCGACCGCCATCGGGTTTTTATCCACCCCGTAGACGCAGCGTTTCAGCACCATGCGCCGAACGATGTGCCGGTCGTCCAGTTGCCCGGGATCGACCGTCCAGCCCCGCCTCTCCGCGTTGTCGATGATGGTGTTGCGGATGTTTTCGATGCGCTCGTTCAACGGCGACAGGTATCCCTCCCATGCCGCCTCCGCCTCGGCCATGGCGGCAATGACGCGGTCGGAAAGGTGATCGACAAGGTTGACCAGGAAGTGGCCCGAGCCCATCGCGGGGTCGCAGACCTTGAGTTCCAGAATTTTCTCGGCCGGGTCGAGCTGCTTCAACCGTCCCATCTTGCGATCTTCGGCCAGCGAACTTGTCGTCAGTTCGGAGGCTTCGATTGTGAAGGCGTCCAGGCGGGACTGGACCAGGGGATCGACGGTCTCCCGCACGATCAGTCCGACCAGGTCGTCGGGCGTGTAGTAGCTGCCGGTATTCTTTTGCGCGAAGATGTTGGGGCGAACGGTCAGCGTGTCGCCATCGCGCACGATCTCCTGCTCCAGGAGCCGTTCGTAGATCGATCCCAACTGCTGGACGCCGAGATCCCGATAGTTGATGTAGCGCCGACCTTCGCGCGCCTGTTCGAAGGAAAGCGCGTCGATCACTTCCGCCATCACCGCGTCGCCCAGCCGAATGCTGCGCAGCAGGGGAGTGCGCTGTCGGTCGAACAGTCCGCCGTTGTACGGCGGCAGTCCAATGGACGTATCGCCGACATCAATGGCGCGGCACAGGTCGTCGAACGCCGACCAGTAACGGGAGGCCATCCTGGAGAACACATCGCCCTGGTCCTTGCGGCGCCCCACATCGCCGCGGACCTTGTCCCGAACGCCGTAATCGTCGTATCGGGTATCGCGGACCGGCAGCAGGTCGCGATCCTCGGCGTAGAGGATGAACAGCAGACGGTAGAGCAGGACCAAGGTCGCTTCCCGGACCTCGTCCAGGGGTGCGTCGGGCGCTGCCTCGGCGATGGCATGTGCCAGAGCAGGGAACACCTTGTCGAACACAAGCTCGGAGAGGCTTGTGGACACCCGTTGCTGATAAAACCGGGCCTCATCGATCGCTCGTCGGTGAAAGGTGCGTCCATCGGCTGGATCCGGCAGGAAGGCGTTTCGGCCGAACGCGAGCACGAACACCTTGAGCCAATGGCGGCGCTCTACCGCGTCCAGAACGAACAGGCCGTCGTTGTGTCCCGGAAGGTCGAGCACCGCCGCCAGGTCGATCTCGAAGAACTGCTCGGAGACCGAAAGCGCGCCCTGCCAATACAGGCGCCAGTATTGCCCGTTGGTCAGAATGCCCCAGCGCACCCCGCCTTCGCTGAGGTCGTCCACGCGGCGGAGGTAGCGGAGCATTTGGGTCGAGGGCGCGGTCTCCTCGCCCCTTTTTCCGGACCGGCGGTCCAGCAGACGCGCCCAGCGCTTCGATTCCACGATCGCCAGTCCGAATTCGTACCGCTTCCATTCCTCGAAGAAGCTGTTGGCGTGGTCTTTCGCGGCATCGTCCTCGAATAGCAACCCATCGGGGACATTCTCGCGGCCGCGTGCGGAAAGGTTCTGTTGGCGCAGGCTCGCCGACCACCCGAGTGTTTGCAGCACCGGCCAGATCAAGTCGTCCTCTGTCTGGCTTTCGTTAGGCGATGCAGCGGCGGGAAAACGGGTGAACAGAATCCGCAGTTGGGCGTGGACCTCGTCGAGCCCCGCGTCGGTCACGGTCTCCCAGTCGGGCAAGGTCTTGATGGAACCGAGTAGAAAGTCCTCGGCAAACAGACTGCCTTGGAACGGCCGGGCTCCGCTCACGCGTCGGCGTCCCCGTTTTCAGGTGGCACGACCGACACCAGTTCGCTCGCCAGAAGGCAGGTCTCGCAGTTCTTGCTATTGAGGCTCACTGGCTGCTCCGGGTGGTCGATGCAGAATGAATCCACCTTATGCATTCACTCGATTCGGCGCAACCGAAGGGGAGTTCATGGCATCGGTCTTGTATCAGAATTCTGCACGTAGCTTGGAGAGCACCCGAGCATGGTTTCAGGCATTGAACTGGATGTGCCATTCGGGCAATGGATCTTCGACGGGACCGTGCCAGCGGTTAACAGGTGGCTCGCCTTCCGGGATTGGACGGCGTAGTGCAGCAGCATCGTGCTGGGACGCTACCACGAAGTGTAGGCGACATT
>VYEH01000441.1 GCA_009843005.1 Pseudomonadota bacterium
GCTGGAACCCATGAGCACCGATAAGTTGCTTACGCAGTCCGAAAATCTCCCCCTCTATGCCGAAGCCTCCCCTGCCCAGTTCCTTTCGACAATGGAACGTGACATCGCGAGCGAGGAACCCGTGCTGTCCCATCTAATGACCCCCACTCGCGACCCCCTGTTTGAACGGGGCAATCGAGTAGATCTCTTGTGGGCGTTGGAACTGCTTGCATGGCGGCCAAAGTGGCTGCATCGCGTAGTCGCGTTGCTGGCAACATTGTCGGAAATTGAGCCGGACGACAATCTTACGAACAAGCCTAGTGCCAGCCTGGCGTCCATATTCCGTTCTTGGGTACCACAGACAGCCTCGCCTCTGGAGCATCGAATTGCAGCCTTCGAGAGGCTTGCCAAGACGCACCCGAAGATCGCTTGGGAAATAGCAATCGAGCAGTTTCGACCGGTTCTCTCTACGGGCGACTTGAGCAGAAAGCCGATTTGGCGTGACTATGCCCTGGGTTACGGCGAACCTGTTTCGGTAGGCGAGGCCCGGAGCTTTGTCGCACACTGCAAAAATACCTGTCTCGACTGGACCATGCATACGCGCAAAACGCTCAAGGACCTACTGACTAACGCGGAAAACCTTTCGTCCAACCAACTGGCTCGCCTCAAGCGTGCGGTGACCGAGTGGGCAAAGACTGCCGACGATAGGGATCGTGCTCGACTTCGCGAGCACGTCAGGGTGTCCATGAAACGGAAACAGCGTAGGGCAAGTAAGAACACATCAGTGCGCCCCCCCTCCAGACAATATATCGAGATGGCACAGAGTGTGTTTCGAGCATTGGAGCCGAGTGACTTGGTTTGGGAATACGCTTGGTTGTTCAAGAACCCGTGGATTCAAGAATCTTGGGATGACATTCAAGACGACACAAACTTGCGAGCTCGTGACCAGAAAAACAGATCGCTACGAATGAACGCGGTCCGTGACGTTCTTTCCACACTGGGTCATGATGGCTTGGTTCGGCTCGCCTTTACCGGAAACGCACCCGATGTGGCGGGCGCCATGGCGGGACAGGTCATCGACGATCAGTCAAGTCAGGAAGCCTTCGCCAACGCAGTTCTTGACGATGCCCCCATACTTGGCTCTCAGCCTCACCAATCACTTCTTGGGGGGTTCCTGTGTGCGATTGGGTGTCAACGCGCGATCACGTTAGTTGACTGTCTGTCACCCGCGCACGATGAAGACGTTCTCGTCAAGCTGCTTTGCCTAAGCGGATTTGAAAGGGCAGTTTGGAACAAGGTGCACGGGTTGGGCGACACCGTTACCCAGAAATATTGGTCCTGCGTCAATGCGGTGTGGCGGCCAGACAATCAGGAGGATATCAACTACGTGGTCCTGCGACTGCTGGACGTCGGCCGTCCCATTGCGGCGCTCGACTTTGCACATCTCGACTTGAAGCATATCAAGTCCGAACTGATTCACCGTATATTGACCGATTTGTCGAGCAGCCAAGAAGCCGAAGAAGAAACAAACCGCCTTGAGAAATATAGCATCCAACAGGCATTTGAGGTTCTCAGGCAGCGCGATGCGTTAGGTCAGGAGGAGATGGCGAGACTTGAGTTCATATATCTGGACTTGTGGTGGCTTGAAGAGGGAGGAATCCCAAATCTCGAGCGGCACATTGAGAAACATCCAGAAGTATTCTGCGAAGCGATTTCGCTCCGTTACAAGCCCATCGACTCGGATGATGATCGTGTCGCTACAGGTGCTGAGCGAGGCCTTTCCACAAGGGCCTATAAGCTACTAGACATGCTCTCACATATTCCCGGTCAGGATGAAGCCGATGAGGAGCGTGCAGTCACGCTGAAGAAATGGGTACAAAAGGTCCAAGCACTCTGCGAGAAGGAATGCCGCGATGCTGCCGACTACCATGTTGGGAAACTTCTGTCCCGCGCGCCAGAGGGCGAGGACGGAGTTTGGCCTAGCGAACCGGTTAGAAAAGTGCTGGAAGACATATTGAATGAGAATGTCTTGGAGGGATTCCAAATTGGCAGGCACAACTTGCGCGGTGTACATGAGCGCGCCGAAGGTGGTTCACAAGAAAGGGAATTGTCCCAACAGTACGAACAGTGGGCCAAGGCGTGCGACTATTCCTACCCGAAGGTCGCGACGGCGTTGCGGGGCTTGGCGGATGACTACAAGATGGACGCGCGCTGGCACGACCGGGATGCCGCAGTTCAACGTAGGATTGGCTACTAGCGCAGCAAACAATGGGTCCAAGACCAGGTATGCGACGCCGTCAGTCCCACATCAGCGCGGCAAGTTCGCGTGCTCCGTCATCTTAGGCGCCCATATAGATCGCGGTGGTATCGAGAGAACGGTGCCCAATCCATTTCTGAACAAGGTGTAGCTGGCGCGTCGCGGCGGTGGCCCTGACATCGAAGCCGTGACGCAGTACCTTGGGCGCGACGTTCCACCACTCCCGGGTAACCTGCTAGTACGCGGAAACCAAAACTTCGCGGGACGGTCGTACGGTCAGGTAACTCACCACAGAAGTCTCGATGTAGGCTGTCGGCTTCATCCTGAGCCTTTCAAGTTTCGGTATTCCGGGCAGCGAAACGCAGCGTTGCCTGAAGTGGTGACCAGAATCGCCGCGATTCGACGGACAGTATTGCTGAAGTACTGCACTTCATCGGCATCGAGTACTCTTCCAAGCACGGTCTGTTCTCGGTATGAGAGCCATTTCTTGAGGATCTGATACCCGCCCAGTTTGTATTTCCAGACCGCCGTAGGGACGTTTCGCCAGAATGAGTCGGAGTTGAGATGGATGTCGAATGTCGACTCGCCGAGGAACTGCCGAGCATCTCCCAAGGCTACGCGTTCCTCCGGTGAATAGACGCGCTCCACAGCGCGCCCCTGGCCTGGCATCACGACTTGACTCTGACCGTGATATCCCCATCCGCCAGTCACGGCGAAATCCTCGCCTGACATGTTGCGGCCGGTGACTGTCGCAGGTACCGCAACGGCGGCGAACTCTGGACGCAAGGAGGCTTGCGTTACGCCGGGAACCGGCGCGTTGGGATCTAGGAGCGCTGCAAGCTTGCGCCCGCGCGCCGCCGATTCGGACAGAGACTGTGCCGCGCCTTGGAGCTTGCCGTCGGGCCACCCGGGAAGAGGGATGCGCGGCCACTCCATCTTAATGGCGCCGGCATTGGACTGGCGATAGCCCGGATCATGTAGCGTAGCTAGGACGTGATAGAACAATTCTTCCACGCCCAGACCAAGGCGGGCAAGATAGTGCTTAATCGTTTGGTCTCCTGAATATTTCGGTTCTCGCAGATTTGGCTTCCGCTTCCCATTCTCCAATACCCGCGCCGGAAACATTAGCGCGCCCCGCTCGATCAAGTGAAGCGATCCCATCGCGTTGGTAGAGTACGACTGCGGCTCTTCTGCCCCTTTTCGCAAGTGCTGAGCAGCGGACAGCCACAGGTTGCCCTCGAATACGTGCGGCCTGTAGTCCGCGCGCTTTTCGTCCAGAAGCTTCGTGTCTTTCTCCCAATAGAGCCAGCGATTATCGAACGGACGGTAGGCAAACGGAATGAACGCGTCTTCGTCCGGGCCGCCGCGATTTAGTAGGGAGTCGCGCACCGCGATGGCGTCAAATCGAGATGTCGAATTCATGACACTTGGATAGCGACGTGCAATTTCATCGTGATCCAGTGACTCATCAAAGTAGTCAGCGATGCGTGACTTCAGCCGATCAAGGTCGATATCGACGAGAAAACTGTCTCGGCTCGTTTTGACGCCGGGGAACGACATCGGAAACAGGTCAGGCAAAGCGGGCCAGTCGAACCATTCGTCGTTCACTGCCGTCTGCATAAAAGGAAGGCCCAATGGCAGAATAGGTTCCATGTCCGAGTAGATCGCATTCGGCTCAGCCTCGGCCGTCGCGATCAGTTCCGTCGCTTTGGACTGACCCCAGAGATGCCTAAAGCCTACCGTCAACGCTGACTTGTGGTTCACCTTGCGTACCAGCGTCGCGATGGCGGTACCGACCTGTATGCCAACGGGATTGCGCTCGGTCGTAAAGATGCTGGGGTCGGGCGAACCGTCCGGCGCGACCTTGCCTGTCTTGAATTTGTCGCCGTTCAGGCAGTCGATGCGAATCGCGTCGAACGCTTCAAGGTAACGTTCCCGCATGGCTGTGAACGACAGTCCGTCAAGCCAGGAATAGTTGGAGATGAAGCAGACCACGCCCTGACCGGTCTTCTCGGTGATTCGACGATCCGCCATACGGAAGAAACGCACGTACAGGTCGTTCAGACCCCGGCCCTCGGGACGGCGCACCCGCTTTGCACTGCGGTACGCTTCCGAGAGTTCCCGTTCCTCGTCATCCTTCGGCGCCATGCCGGCGAATCCGTTGTAGGGCGGGTTGCCCAAGATCACGAGGATCGGCGCCTTCTGTTTCACGCGCTCTGCACGGTCCCGTTCTTCTTCAAGCTCCGGGAACGGCAGCGGCTTGGACGTGCGAGGCTCCCAACCTGTCAGCGCGTTGGTCAGGAACACGCTGGCGCGTTCCGATCCATCGTCCGCCAGTTGTGCGTCGAGCTTCCGCATCGTCAGTCCGACCTGGAGGTGCGCTACGACAAAGGGCGCCGGCATTATCTCGAAACCGAAAACGCGGTTGGTTGCCGCGCGTTTGACCCGGGAGCCAACAAGTGCGCCGAGGCCCTGTCCCCGTAGGTTCTCCGAAATGCGCTGCAGGACTTCGGTCAAATACGCCCCTGTACCGCAACAGGGATCGAGTACATAGACATTTTCCGCCGCCAAACCCTCTGCAATGCCCAAGTCATCCTTCAGCGCCTTGTCCACGCGGGCCACCATGTAGCGGACGACCTCAATCGGCGTGTACCAGACGCCCAGGTCCTTGCGCAAATCAGGATCGAAGGCTTCCAGGAACGGCTCGTAGAAGTACGGAACTGCCTCACCCTCAGCGAAGCGGGCGAAGAAAGCACCGCGGTCCACGCGTTCAAGCGCACCCGCTGTCCAGTCCAGCACTTCCACGAGGCCCAGCGGTCGCAGGCGGCCTGGATGCGACAGCTGCTGAAACAGGGCTGCCAACACCGGCACTCGCAGGTGCCAGACCGCTGTGCGCCAATCGAAGCGTTCCGTGGGAGCCGGGGTTTGTCGCGCCCATAGAACCCAAGCCGAAAACACGCCGTAAAACAGTGTCTGCACTAGCGTCGAATGGAAGAAGCGCTGCCCCCGCTTGCCCTCGAAGCGCACGCCCAGCGCTTCTTCTAGCGCTGTGCGCACGGCCCTGAGCGTCTCTACGTCGCCCGACTGTTCGACGCGGGCAAGGCCGTCCCGTGCATACGAGGCAATCAAACGCGCCAGGTCACCCGGCTCTGCGAGCGCGGCCCGATGCGACAGAGCACGGATGAGGTATTCACCGAATCTCGCGCCGGCCTCCCGGGCAAACGCCCGTGGCTTTTGGACCTTGCGCCAGAATTCGTCCGCACTGTCCGCCAGCCGGATGGTTTCCGGTTTTGCCGGATGATCCGCGCCCGTTTCACCCAATAACACGAAGTCTCGAAAATTGGTCACCAGCACGAGCCCGTAGCGGCCCCAGTAACGGCTTACCTGTTCGCCCTCAGCTGTGATCCAAGCGTCGTCCTCAACGGGCTTGACCTCCACGACACCGCGTTCGGGTACCTGTCCCTTTCGCGGCAGACCCTTCTGCATCTGCCTTGCTGCATAGAGTCCAAAATCGGGATGTCCCGCGCCCTGGTCCGTCAAATTGATGACCGGCCATACCTTTGGTTTCAGCGAACCGCCGACAGTTTTTAACAGATTGTCCAGAGCTGGATAGTAGGAAAGCTCCCCGGTTCCGCCGCCGAATGCGCGTACGCGACACAGATCGGAGAAGTAAGTTTCAACCGCCGCTGTCAGTTTCTTGCTTACATCCGCCATAAAGCCCCTATGGACGCCCTTGGGCCCTCTACTTTCTGCCGCGTGCCCACAGCGGTGGTGGTTCGCATGCCATTATCGCATTGAACCATCGGGAAGTAAGCGCAATGGAGGTGACGCTATCAAGCCGTCCGTCCCGCTGATGGCGACATGTTTCGAACCTGCCCCACTTGCATGGACGCATACATACTTCTTCTTCGCTTCTCTGCTGTCGCGTACAGTACGGTGTCAGCGCCGGACGAAAAAGGGAGGTTGATTGAGCGATAGGCTCATGCCATCGTTTTTCCTATAGTGGACTGGAATATGAATTGGCTTGGACAATTACCGCGTTGATCAAGAGCGCGAATAGGTACCGCGACTCGCAAGGCAATCACTCCCGCTGGCTCCGCTACTCCGAAGCAAAGCAGGTTCGCGATCGGCTCTCAGAATCCCTGAAAGGTTGGTGGAAAATCGTTCGCCCAGTCAAGGCGTGGCGACTTTACCGGGCCCGCTGGGTGGTAAGCGAAACGAAGCGCAAGGCCAGGAATCGACGCATTCTGAACGAACGCTTTGCGGATCCTCTGCTCTCTGAACTGAACGCGGAGCAACGGCGCGCAGTCATCGTACAGGAGGATCGCACGCTCATCGTCGCAGGTGCCGGCACCGGCAAGACTTACACGATGGTCGATAAGGCGCGGGATACCGTACGGACCGGCATCGCACAGCCCGGTCAAATCGCGTTCGTGACGTTCACCAGAAAAGCCGCCCAGGAAATTCGGTCCCGTACCTCCGGCCTTGAAGAAATGGATGTCGGCACGCTGCATCATCTGGCCCGGCTTGTGATCCAGATGGTAGAGGGCGTCCGGCGCCGACTCTCGCCGCTCGCCAAAGACGAGGCGGCGAGGCTGGAGAAGATTCAAGATTGGCTCATGGAAGCGCTTCGCGAGGACGGAAGCCTGTTGTTCGACTTGTCCGTGCGCCGGTACGCCTTTGAGCGCTGCCGGTCTCCGAGCGAGGAGATGCCCCAGGCCGTTCGGGTTCCGCCGGAGCGCGTTCGAGTGAAGTCCATGCGCGAAGCCCTGGTCGCGACCGCGCTTCACCTCGCAGGGATTTCCTATAAATACGAAGCCGCGTTTCCGCTGCCCGAGAAGCACCAATCGAAAAACAGGGCCGGTTACTTCCCGGATTTCTGCCTGCCGGACGAAGTAAAGGCACCTGTTTCGATCCACGGCGGCATCTGGCTGGAACACTTTGCGAATGACGCCAGCGGAGGTTTGCCCAGGCGGTGGGATGAGGACGAACCGGGCGCCACCGCCGAGTATCGCCGTGCACGCCGCTGGAAGGAAGAACTGCACGCCTCGCTCGACACTCGTTTCGGGTGGACCGAATTCGGCGACATCTAGCGCTGTCTCTGGGAAGGGTCTTCGTTTCCCGAGTTGCTTCTGCGTCGCATCGGCGAACAGAGGGGAGCCCGATCGGAGGTGCCGTTGAAGTGGGATGTTGAGGCCGAGATCAATCGTCTCAAGGCCGAGGAAGCCGATACGCGGCACTGGCGGATCGCCTACGAGATCGACGCGTGGATGCGAGCCCGTCGCCAGCAGGTAAGGAGTGACGATGAGTTGTACGCCTCGAATACCGACAGAGAAACCGCCGAAGAAACGGCGGCGCTGTTCCGGCTGGCCCATCCGGTGCTCGAACGCTACGAATGGCACCTCGAACAAACCAATACGGTGGGCCACGAGGGCACTATCCTCAGGGCTTGGCGATACCTCCGCGACAACATTGTGGAACCCCCTTGGACCGTGATCCTGGTGGACGAATACCAGGACGTGAATCCCGCACAGGCCGCTTTCCTGCAGGCGTTGTTGATACCCCGGGTGCCGGGACGCGCCGGTTCGGGCGCGCGGCTTGCCGCTGTGGGGGACGACTGGCAGGCGATTTTCGGATTCCAGGGCGGGGACGTGGAACTGATCCGCCGGTTCAACGACCCGGCGGTCGCACACGAAACCTTCAGCGAACGCATCGAACTGAAGCGGACGTACCGCTTCGGACAGCCCATCGCCGATTCCACCCGGCGATTCGTCACGCGAGGCAAGGGCGCCATCGACCGCGACGTGGTCGGCTCACCTAAGTTAGCGCCGGATTCCCGGTGGCCCTGTAGCATCGTTCTCGCCTCGTCCAAACTGACGCTCGAAGGCGAGCGAAGATTCGGAAAGAACCCTAAGGGGCTCACCGGCGGTGTACTCGCTGCCCTTGCCCGCGCGGCGGAGCAGTACGAAGACCCCGACGTGTTAATTGTCGCGCGCCGCAATGCGGTTCTTGAAAAATCAGATAAGGACGGCACTCAGGGTGTCGGCATTGACCGAAAGGCCATCAACAGGGCGGCGAAACTGCTAGGCGCCCGGCTGACGTATTCGACGGTTCACAAGGCGAAGGGCACGCAAGCCGACTACGTGATCCTGCTCCACACCGGACCGCCACGCGCCGGGAAGGCCGCGGCGAACCGGGTGTTGGAGCGTGCGCTCAGGGTGTTCCGGGGCACAGACACCGCAGCCGAGGAGGAACGGCGGATCTGGTACGTCGCGCTTTCCCGCGCGATGCGCAAGATCTACATAATCCTATCCGCGGACACCCACAGTCCGTTCGCGGACGAGATCTATTACAACGAGCGAGGCCACTACGATGTCGGGGAGGACGAGCTGGCCGAATTCCTCGAGCCGATGCGTCCGCCGGTGCCGTGCCCCACCTGCAGGCAAATCGGTCCCACGACGGCGGTGCTTGCGATGCGCGACGGACGCAATAGTCGGTTTGCCGGTTGCACGAGCTTCGCGTAGGGAGCGGACCACTACTGTGGGCACACCGAGCGGGTATGCGATGGGCGCCGCCAAGGATTGATGATCCGTCTTGGCGACGGGCGAGCCCGGTGCCTGGCTCCGGACTGCGGACGAGTGGTTCCTGTGTGCCGATGTACGGTTCCACGACCCATGGTCGAAAGACAGAACAGCAAGACCGGTGAGCCGTTCTGGGGATGTCAGCGATATGGGCTGGAGGAAAGTTGCGAGACCACCCAATCAATGTAGCGGTCGATCAGGAACGCACGCGTTAATCATCAGGGTTCCGCTCCATGACCAAGCATGCCGCTGTCTGGAGCAGAAACCAGCAAGCAATGACTAACAGCCTCGATTTTGCATCTCGCGTTGTACCGCGTTCCGAAACGAAACAGCGGCATCCGAATCCGTCCAAACGCCGAATTCTGAGCTGAAGCTCTGCCACTCACCGCTGTCGGCGTTCAATCTGGGAAGCAAGGCCGCATACCGCTGGCAGTCCATGTACCGTGTTGAGTCGCCCTCCTCCGACGCCACGCTGAGCGGAGGCCACACCATCCGACATTCCTGCGCGCTTGAAGAATAATTTGTAGAAGTTCCGATCTGATCTGACACTGGCTTGTGAAAGCGAGGGTTACCGGTTTTGATGGAAGTGTCAGGCCTTCAATCAAAACCATACGAGAGGTAGCCCTCATGATTCATAGTACGGAGAATGTCATTCGCCACAATGTCGGCTTGCCGAACCTGGCCGAGGAGCTGAAGAACGATTCCCACGCCTGCAGGGTGATGGGCGTGTCTCGAGACACGTTTTACCATTATCGCCAAGCGGTGGAAAACGGCGGCGTGGAAGCGCTGCTCGATCAATCGCGCCGTAAGCCCAATCCCAAGAACTGGGTGGATCCGGTGATTGAGGAGAAGGTTCTGGAGTACGCCCTGGAGCAACCCGCGCACGGCCAAGTCCGCGCCAGCAACGAGCTCAGGAAACGCGGTGTGTTCGTCTCACCCTCAGGGATTCGCGGCGTTTGGCTGTCCATCGGCCTGCAGACGTTCAAGCTGCGGCTCAAGGCCCTGGAGGCCATGGCGGCCGCCGAAGGGCTCGTCTACAC
>VYEH01000246.1:0-4781 GCA_009843005.1 Pseudomonadota bacterium
ATCATGTCCGCCAGGGAAAACGGGTTCGGCGCCAGGTTCATCATCAGGTTCATGGTTGCGGCGGCAAAGCTTGCAAGGCCCACGCCGATGAGGATGAGCGTCACTGCCGAGGCGGTGCGCAGTGCCGCGAAGGCGATCAACGCGGTCCCCGCGAACGCGCCGACGATCGCGGCCGTGGGCATCGCCCAGGCGCTCAGCGCAGCGTACCCGTAGTACAGCGCCCCGGTCGCCCCCAGGGAAGCCATCGAGGAGATGCCAAGCACGCCCGGTTCGGCCAGCGGGTTGCGAAGTAGCCCCTGCAGGGCCGCGCCGCTGGTGCCGAGGGCCACACCCACGGCGAAGGCGGTCAGGGCACGCGGTAACCGAATCTGCGTCACCACCAGCCGGTCCCCGGGGTCGCCGCCGCCCGCCAGCGCCGCCAGTACGCGTTCCACCTCCATGGGCGTGGAGCCGAGCAGGCAGGCGGCGAACAGCGCCGCTGCACAGGCTAGGATCAGCGCTGCGAATTCAATTCGCACGGTTCAGCGCGAGGCGCCGGCTGCCAGCGCCTCCACCGCATCCATCAGGAACCAGGCCCCGCAGGCTGTCCAGGCGCCTTGTATCGGAATCGTTTCACGTGCCTGAAGTTGAGACCGGGCCACCGGGTGGCGCATCGGACTCCAGGCGTGCGGGTGATTCGTCAGGTTGTCGAAGAAGGCGGGAACGATGAGATCCGGACGCTCGTACGCCAGTCGCTCCAGCGGTATCGGCCGCCAGCCCGGCCGTGTCTGAAAGTTATCGAGCCCCGCTGCCACCATGATCTCGTGGACCAGTGAACCGGGGCCGGAAGTCACACCGGCAGGGGTCATGTAGAGTGCTTCCACCCTTTCCGGAGGGGAGGGCAGCGCCGCCAGGCGAGCCTGCATGTCCGCGGCGACCGCTTGCCCCTGGTCCGCCGATCCGAGCGCGCGGGCCGTTTCCAGTATCACTTCCGTAACGGCCTCGATGTCTTCGGCCCAGGGCACGTTGTGTACCGGTACGCCGGCGCGCTGGAACATCACGGCCGCCTGGGGTCCGCCACCGTAGGCGCGTACCACGAGATCGGGTTTGAGGACGATGACATCCTCGGCGACGGGGCGAACCGTGGGCAGTCCCGCCGCGTGGTCGCGCATATAGGAGAATTCGCGGCCCGCGTCCGGCGATACCGCCAGAATGCGGTCCCTTTCGGCGAACTTGAGCACATACTGATCGGCGCAATAGTCGAGACTGACGATGCGCTGGGGGCGGTCGTCCCAGGAAGGCGGTTCCGGTGAATCGGCGCCGCATCCGGCGAGCGCCGCCGCCGTCACGGCCACCAACAGTCTGTGGCAAGAGACCCATGAAGCACTGGGGCGTGTGCTGCCTCCGGACGCCTGGTTCCCCGGTGCGACCGGGCCGCAGAATGTGCGGCCTGTGGCCACAGGCGCAACCGGGTCACCGCCGGCGAAAGCCCGCGCCATGGTTCGGCTCAGTACTGCCACCGTGCACCCACCGAGCCGGACCGCCCGGGCGTCCCGTAGCCGAGAATCTGCTGATAATGAGCATCCAGCAGGTTTTCGATGCGTCCATACACTTCGAATCGGTCGGACAGTTCGTATCGGACGTTGACGTCTACCCGGGTCCAGGCATCGAGTTCGGCGCCGCCCCGGTCCGATTCGCTGCCGTTGTAGCGCACCAGCAGAGTGCTGGAGAACGCGCCGGGCGGATCGAAGTCGAGGAGCAGATCGCCTGAATGCTTGGGCAGGCGAAGCAGCGGGTTGCCGTTGCCTTCCGTTGCCTCGATGTATGCGTAGTCCGCCTGCAACTCGAAGAACCTGTTCAGGACCCAGCGCGCGGTGACTTCGATCCCCTCGGACTGAACTTCGGCGATGTTCTCGTAGCCGCCGACGCCGAAGGAAAAGCTGATCCGGTTCTCGGTGTCCTGGCGAAACAACGTGATGCCGGCCTGGGCGCGGCCCCCGGCCGATCGCCAGTCGATGCCCGCTTCGACGCCTTCGGATCGTTCCGGTCGGAGCGCCTCGTTGGCGGCCGTAGCGCCGCAACAGAAAAATGTGGACTGGAAGATCGTGGGCGCCTTGAAGCCCTGCCCCCAACTGCCCCGCAGCGTCACGGCGGAGGAGGGCCGATACGAGGCGGCAAATCGGGCGGTGGTCTCCGACCCGAAGCGTTCGTGATCGTCGGAGCGCACGCCGCCGGTGAGTGTGATTGCATCGGCGGGCCTGAATTCGTAGAGGGCGAACAGTCCGTTGAGTGCGCTGCTGTTGACGTTGGCGGTTGATTCCTCGCGTTCGGCGCCGGCGGCCAGGGTGTTGCGCGCGTCGATGTCCAGGGTGCCCTGGTAGCGGAACAGCGTGCGTTCGCCCTGGGCATCGAAGCTGGGTGACCCATTGCTCAGGTTCTGCCGATCGATCTCCGCGCGGCCGATCAACAGGCGATTGTCGAGCCGCCCGCCGAACAGCGGCGCCGTCAGCGATACATGCGCCGATCGCTCCATCGTCTCGCTGACTTCATCGCCGTCGCCGACGCTGCCCTGAGCACCTGCACGGAAGCTGTCGAATTCCGCCTGGGAGTCGTTCCACAGCACGCTGGTGTCGATGCGTGCGCCACCCGGGAGGTTCAGCCCGCCCTGGGCGGACAGGGTCAGGGAATCGAAGCCATCGTCCTCGGTATTGCCGTTGTGTTCGTCGGCCTTGGATATGCCGCCGGTGGACAATTGCGTAGCGGCGAGCCTGAAATCGCCGGTGTCACCGCCATGGCTGACCGAGGCGCCGCCGCGGAAGGCGCCGAACGAACCCGTCTGACCGAAGAGTCCGCCACTCAGGCCCTCGTCCGGCCGCTTGGTGATGATGGAAACCACTCCGCCGATGGCATCCGTACCCCATAGCGTCGACTGCGGGCCGCTCAGAATCTCGATCCGCTCGATGTGCGCGGTGTCCAGGCGGGCGAAGTTGAAGCCGCCGCCCGGCGACGACGCATCGTTGACCGACACGCCGTCGATCAGCACCAGCGTCTGGTCGCTGGAGGCGCCGCGAATGCGCACTGTGGCGGAACCCCCGAAGGGGCCATTCTGGTTGATCGTCACCCCCGGCGTGGTGGCGATGGCATCGAGCGCATGATCGAAGCCGAGATCTTCCAGCCTGTCGGCATCGATGACCCGCACTGTCGAGCCGGCCTCGGCGGTCGTCTGTTCGATCCGCGTACCGGTGACAACAATCGTATCGATGGCGGTTTCTTCGCCCTCGACCGGCGTCTGAGCCCGGGCGAGCGTGAACGCCATCGCCTGAACGGCCAATCCCGAAACCCAGAGAGCGCGCATCGTCTACCCCTCCCGCACCCAATGGGTGCACCGAATGACAACTCCGGCCCCGGCGACGGCAAGTGCCCGCGGGGCGCGGCCCTTGTTGCATGTCGTTACCAGGGAGAAGGGGCGCCGGGGAAGGCCCCGATGCTCGCTCCCGTTCGCGGGCAATGTGCCCGACCCACGAACGAACGACGCGATGGCAGGTCTCCTGGCTCGACGATCGTCGCTTTTTGGCCGCCTTCCCGGAGATGTCTCCAGTGGCCTGTGGGCCGCAAGCTCCCGGCTTACAGTTGCGGGTACAGCCTCGGAATTACACCGAGTTCCCTCTTGGCCGCCCTACCGGGCAGCACCATCTGCGTGCATTGTCGGAAAATCGTCAGGCGCGTGTCAACTCATGCCATTTCGCCGTTCATAAAGGGGCAATTTGGCATCAGGCTGGCAGGGGTCCATAAACGGAACCATTTCGGTGGCCGAATTCAGGCGAAACGTTCAGATTTGGACATTTACCCGGCACCCGAGAAAGACGCATCCTTGCTGCGGGCGCGTGATATTTCTCACGATGCCCGGAGGAAGGGTCCGATGAATGTCGGATTCTTGCCGGTTTCATCGACCATTTGGTCTTGACCGCCATGAGGAGACGGACCGCTGAAAACCAGACGACCCCGCAGATTGGCTGAACCGCAGTTCATTTCGTGGCTCAGCAACATATCCGTAGGTTTTATCGTTGGCGGCGGCCTGGCCGCCCTGCTCACGCAACATCCTATTGGTATGATCGCTGTCTACGCTGGCGCCTTCATGGCCTACTTTGTTGTCACCGAGTCCTGGGAGGAAGACACATGAGCGTAGAAGTATTTGCGATACTTTCTATGGTCGGGCTTCCAATGGCGCTGTTTGCGTACGGCGTCTACCTCAAGCACCACCCGCCGGATCGAAACAAGACCGACGACCGTCCGAATCCGTAAACCGTGCAATGCCGCCATCGTCGACGATGCCATCGCCACAGGAGCGGCGGTCAATGCGTTGACGGCCTCCTTAAATCAGTGGTTTGGGTCCTGTGGGGTTCGTGGGCGAGAGGTGCGCGAGTGGGGGCAGGCCGCCCCAGTCCGCACGTCCCAGTCCGCAGGGAAAGGGGTTTACCCCCATCGGGTAATGTAATAACCTGCCGTAAGCTGGACGTTGCCGGAAAGGACATGGCTGCAACGCGTGTAATCAGTGAGTTCTCGTCCACGCGGCACAATCACCGCCGCTGCATCCGCGAGGCGCTGGGCCGGGCGGAATCCGTCTGCGCGAAGCGCGGCATGCGATTCACCAGGCTGCGCCGACGCTTTCTGGAACTCGTCTGGTCGCGGCACGGGCCAATCCGGGCCTACGACATCTTGCGGCTCATGGACTCAAAGGACGGGAGCACGACACCGAATACGGTCTACCGGGGCCTTCAGTTTCTGCTGGATGCCGGGCTGAT